>NZ_JAZHYN010000040.1:0-29501 GCF_036576025.1 Methylocystis borbori
CGGTCGTCTATGCGGCCCCGCCTGTCTATGTCGAGGCGCCGCCGCCGCGCTGCTGGGTCGAGCGCCGGCCGATTTTCGACGAATTCGGCTATGTGATCGGCTCGCGCCCGCGCCGCGTCTGCGAGTGAGCCCCGCGCGACGCGCATGAAAAAGCCGCGCGCTTGCGTTAGCATTTGCGCATGAAGTCGAATCATCTTCTCGCGGCTGCGGCCGCGCTCATGCTGATGGCCGCGTTCGCCTCTGCGCCGGCGCGCGCGGAATGGTCGTCCTGCCTCGCCGGGCTGCGCGGCGTGGCGGCGGGCGCGGGCGTGAGCCAGCGGACCATCGCCCAGGCGACGGACGGGCTCGCGCCCAATGACGCCGTGAGCTTCATGGACAAGCAGCCGGAATTCACGACGCCGGTCTGGGATTACATCGCCGGCCTCGTCGACGAAGAGCGCGTCGAGGAAGGCCGCGCCATGCTGCACAAATACGCCAATGCGCTGCGCGCCGCCGAGAGCCATTATGGCGTCGATCCCGCCACCGTCGTCGCCGTCTGGGGCGTCGAATCCGATTTCGGCAAGAGCTTCGGCAAGCGGCCGGTGGTGCAGTCGCTGGCGACGCTCGCCTGCGAGGCCCCGCGCCGCAACGACTATTGGCGCAAGGAATTCGTCGCGGCGCTGAAAATCCTCGACAGCGGCGACATCGCCGCCGAGGAATTTTACGGCTCCTGGGCCGGCGCCTTCGGCCATACGCAATTCATGCCCTCGACCTTTCTTGGCGCGGCGGTCGATCTCGACGGCGACGGGCGGCGCAATATCGCGAGCTCCGCGCCCGATTCGCTCGGCTCGACGGCGAATTATCTGCGCAAGAGCGGCTGGCGGCCGGGGCTGCATTGGGGCTTCGAGGCGCGCCTGCCGGAAGGCTATAACGGCCCCTCGGGGCGCAAGAACCGCCAGTCCATGGGCTTCTGGCAGTCGCGCGGAATCACCCGCCTCGACGGGAGCGGCCTCGGGGAGGGGAGCGCGGCGCTGCTGCTGCCCGCCGGCCGCGACGGGCCGGCCTTTCTCGTGACGCGGAATTTCGACGCGATCTACGCCTATAATGCGGCGGAATCCTACGCGCTGGCGATCTGCGTGCTCTCGGACAGGCTGCGCGGGCGCCCCGGCATTCAGACGCCCTGGCCGACGGACGATCCCGGCCTCTCGCGCGCCGAGCGGCGCGAATTGCAAGCGCTGCTGACGCGCCGCGGCTATGACGTCGGCGACAGCGACGGCGTGATCGGAACCAAGACCAAGGAAGCGATCGCCGACTTTCAGGCGCGCGCCGGCCTCCAGCGCAACGGCCGCGCCAGCCTAAAGGTGCTTAACGCTTTGCGCGCGCGATAGCATTTTCCGTCGAAGCGGGAACCGGTTCGGCGAAGAAAATGCGTCAAATCAAGAAATTGAAGGGCGTTCAGGGACGCCCGCAAGGGCCTCCGCCGCCTCCGGCTCGACCTCGAAATCCGGCTCGCCGCCTCGCTCCTTCACCGCCTTGAGGTCCTCGGCGATCCAGGCCTTGCCGAGCTCCCAGACGACGGCGAGCACCACGGGGCCGGCGAAAAGCCCGGCGAAGCCATGGGCGAGCACGCCGCCGATGACGCCGACAAAAATCACCGGGATCGGCGTCGACAGCCCATGCGCGAAGATGAAGGGCTTCAATACGTTGTCCATGTAATTGACGGAGAGCATGCAAATCGTCAGCGCCAGCGCCCCGAGGGTCGGGAGCGTCGTCCAGGCCCAGAAGACGACGGGCGCGACGACAAGCAGCGGCCCGATCTGGACGATGCCGAGGACGAGGATCGCGACCGTGAGGAGGCTCGCGCCGGGAACGTCCGCGAGATACATGCCGACGCCGCCGATGAGCGCCTGCATCAAGGAAAGGCCCATGACGCCGCGCGAGACGGCGTTGATCGTCGCGCCGGCGAGATCGACGAATTTCTCGCCCGTCGAGGGGTCGATGCGCCGCGCGAGCGCGCGCGTTCCCGCGAGCAATTGCGGCGCGGCGGCGAGAATGAAGCCCATGAGCAGGACGGAGGCGAGGAATTTCAGCGTGCCGGCGCCGGCGCTGCGGGCGAGGCTCAGCAGAAACTCTCCGGCGGGCTTCAGCTGCGGCAGGATTTGCGTGAAGGCGCTGGTCAGATTCGTCGAGGCGAGCAGCCAGAAGGAATGCAGCTGCGCGCCGATGACCGGCCAGTCCTTGACCGATTCCGGCGGCGCGGGGATGTAGATGTCGCCCGCCTCGATCCCCGCCATCGCCGATTTGACGGGATCGATCATGCCGACGCCCATCCAGGTGACGGGGCCGATGATGAGCACGAGGCTCGCGAGCGTCATCAGCACGGCGGCGATGACGGGCCGTCCGCCGAGCGCGTCCGTGAGGAGGCGATAGAGCGGATAGAGGGCGACGGCGAGCACGACGGCCCAGAGGATGATCGCGACGAAGGGCTGGACGATCACGAAGGTCCAGTAGACGAGCCCGCCGATCGCGAAGAGGCGGATGGCGAGTTCGATGAAGAGCGTATTGAAGCGCCGCTCGACGCCATCGAGGCCGTTCGGCAATTCGGCGGCGAGGCCGGGCTGGGCGTCGCTCGGCGGCTGGGCCGGCAAGTCTTTTGGCGAGCCGTTTGGCAAGTCTTTTGGCAAGCCGTTTGGCGCATCATTCGCCGACGTCATTTTGGCGGCCCCGTCAGGATTTTGCATTGCAATAGACTGTCGTTTTGGCAGGCGTGTGGCAAGGGCGGGGGAGCCACACGTTTCATTCGAACCGGTTGTTGCGCCCGCGGTCTTCTTCCAATTCACGCCTATGCTCATTGCTAATGTATACTTCAAGGTCCGCTTTTGCCGCCGCTATCTGCGCCGCAAGAGCGGGGCTGCATGGCAGCGAACTGAGGAGTTTTAATCGACCCTCTAGCTTCGTGGCGAGCGAACCGCTCCAACTCGATGGATAGAGGCGGCGGATAATTTCCTTGAGCACAAGTTTTGGATCAGGTGCTTGCTCAAGGAGCTTTGGCGTGAGCGGCGTCCACTCGTGCGATTCGCCTGCCTTTGGCCGTCTAAACAATGTCGCCACGGCTGCTGTAAGCGGGTAACGCAAGGCGGGGTCGCGGTCACACCATTGGAGAAGTACTTCGTCTGGCACTACATCCAGAACTAGATGGTGCAAATGCCGAAGACTGCTAAGGACCTCCACACTTAACTGACATGACTCTGCATCACCTGAGAATAGCTCATCGAGTATGGGGACTGGGTGAAGCTGTAGAAGCCCCTTCATAAAGGCATCAAAGTCATAGACGCTGACCTCGTGCTTTGCGGCAGCGGATAGAAATTTTCTGCAAAGTGATCGCGATACCGGAATTCCTTCCGGCCCTACGAGCGAACCTCTAATGACCATGGCAAGCTCGTGGTCTTCGCGTGCAGTGCTGCGTGCAAATGTAAATTCACTCAGTACAATCCGACCTGCTTCGCGGACCTCGGTCAGTGGCTCACGATTCGCGGAAGCGTCCGAGTAAAATCGCAGCGAGATGATTTCGAGGCCGACGGCGCATCCTTCTGGCTTGCTCAAAATTGCGACGACCAAGTCGCGGAACTCGGGTCCTGCAAGGTCGTCGAGGACACGGCCATAAGCGAGACTGCGAAAGGCCTTGATCGGGGCGTTCTCAAGTTTAAGCGCTTGGAGCAACCGGGCTACTGCGCGTTCATTAATGGGGACATTTGCCTGCAGAACAGGAAACCATTCGGCGAGAGTTGGGTTCTCCAGTGTTTCGTCAAGGATTGTATCGGCGAGAGCCTCATCACGCTTTTGCAGCCCAATCAGAAAGCCTCCAAGAAGTTGGCTGCCCGCCTTTTTACTCGATACAAACTGCGCGACAATCGCATCCCACATCGTGCGCGGGCTCTCGGCCCCTTCGGCCAGCGCCTTGCCAAATATCTCAAGCCTGCCAGGATTGTTCAATAGCTCAGGCAGCAGCGTCTTGAAGGTCTCATCATCTACTGCGACGTCGTGGCCGAGAGCCTGTATCATTGCAGCCAAGCGTCCCGCGTTTGCTTCGTAGCGCGCGCCAGGATCGTCTACTTTCTTATCGTCATCAAGATCGTCGAAATCATAATTTTCTCTGCTGATGACAAGGCTGCGCACTTTGTTCGCGAGGTCTTTCGGCCGCAGGAACTCTTCCAGCGCCATCAGCCGGTCATGAAGTTCGGGCGTCATGCCCTCGCCGTCAAAAGTGCGCGTCTGTCGTGTCGCGATCCAGCCATCCCGCCAGAATGATTTGGCTGCAATCTCGCGGGCGAGCCGGTCGAGTTCGTCCGCCAGGCCTGCGTTGCTCCAGAACTCCCGGAAATTCTGAGCAATGGCTTTCTTCACGTCTTCGGCCGCAGGGCGATCCGACAGCGCGAATGTTCTCGCCAGCTTCAGCGCGGTATCAAACCAAGCACGTACGTCCGCTTGGGTTTTGGGATAGTAGCCATAGTCACGCGAGCGAGCGCCGAAGTCGAACTCATAGTGCGATGAAAAATAGCTCGTTTTCATGAGTGCTTGTAGCGCCTTGACCCCAAGGAGACGCGCGCGAGCTTCAGGAGAGCCAAGAAGTCTTTCCACCTCCTTCACGCGCGCCTCTATCGGCGCATGCGTTCCAGACAGCACGATAAAAAAGAGCGATTTGACGATCTCAGCCGCTTCGTTTTCCCTGTCTTGGTGATTCGGAAGCAACGCGAATTTCACCAGTAAGGCGATTGCGCGCTCGAAGAACATTGGGTCATAGGCGAGCGAACGCAAGAGCCGAGCGAAGTGAGCGCCGCGGTGCAGCGTGTTTTCATCTGCTCTGGCGAAAGCGTTCTCCAATGCTGCGAGCACGGCCTCTGGAGCCGTGGGAGCGATGTTCGCAAACATCGCTTGGCCCAACTCGTTGAAGTTCGTCACGTCACCAAGCAGACCGCTTGGCGCTAGCCACCCCTTGACGATGGTTTTGGCGTCGCTGCTATCGTCAAGATAACCGAGGCGTCGCGAGAAAGAGCGCAGAACACGCTCCAACGCGTTATCAACGAGGATTGATTTTATTTTTGCGGGCGGAATGTTCCGAAGCGCCATCTTGGCAAGGCGATTAGCGATTGCATGCGGCAGCACCGCGCGCCATTGCGCGCGGGCTTGCACGAGATCGCGCTGCTTAAGCTCTGCGACTCCCGCATAGACCTCTTCCGCCGTCTTGCCAATGAGACTACCAAGAACGGGAAGTTCGGCATGATCTCCTGTAAGAGACTCTCCCTCGAACGAATAGATGAGAGAACAGGACTGCGCAATCGACAGCAGAGATGGGTCAGGATAGTGACGTTGCTGAAAAAGACGCTTGAAAAGTTCTTCTTCACTCAAGCCCGCTACCGTCTCGGCTTTCTCGATCTGTGAAGCAAGGGCCAGCGCAACGCGTGCATTACCTCCGGAAAACTCTGCGATTTTCTGTGCATCAACTTGAGAAAGATCAGGATAGCGCCGTGCTACCAGTTTCTCGATTAGCGGAATTGAAGAAGTGTCCAGCGCGAAGACATCCGTGCCTTCGGGCTGGTCTTCGCGGATGTCGTATTCAATGGTGATGACGCTGATAGTTGAGCCCGCTGCTCGCGCCACTTCCGAAAGCCTTCGGTGCAGCTCTGGCGTGCAATTGTCGACGACGAGGATCGCACGGGTGCGGTTTGCAATTAGGTCCGAAGCGAGACCGGCTGGTGGAGGGTTGGGCTCATCCGCCTCGTTTGTGTAGATTGCAAGCGAGGGATCCAGGGCGCCTTCACCGACGGCTGCATCGAACAAGGCTTCGGCAAGCCTTGTCTTGCCGACGCCTGACAGACCGACAAGCCGCGCCACATGGCCCGGCAAGGCAAGCACCTTGCGGATATGATTGATGCCGTCGACTGCGGAAAACCCGTCCCCCTCGTCCTTATCGCCCGTGCGGATGCGTGCTTGCTTATCGGCAAGATAGCTCGCATCAATGCCTGCAGGTGTAAGCGACCATGAGCCATAGGATTGCCAGCCAGACAACGCCTTGCCGATTCGCGCCCGTACCCACGGGATCAGCCCGACATGATCGCGAACCCATGTCGCAACGCGATTGCGGTCGTAGAAGTCCAGCATCAGTTTTGTTTCGGCGAGCGTGCCTTTGAGAGCCTCAGCCATCGCATCGCGTCGGTTCTTGAGCGCTGTCTCCGAGGTGGAGCCGTTTGAGCTCACGATGATGTATGCGCCGCTGGTGTTGGCCAGCTCAAGAATGATGGGCCTCAAGACCCCGGTTGAACTCGGCTTCATCTCGTCGAGTATGTCGGCCCGGGGCATGTCGGGCTTTTTCACCTGAAAGCCGGTTTGCGGATTGGGGACGAAGCCGGTTATCGCCGTGCCAGCCGCGAGACTTACACGTACGTCGAGCCCCCCATCTTTTGCGTTTTGATCTCCGCCCCAGGTAACGCCGGAAGAGGGTAGGCCGCGCCTGCGCATCTCTGCCTCGCAGAGAAGCCCAATCAATTTGCGTAAATCCGTGTCGCCCAAAGCGGCGATGTCATCACCGGTGATTTCGAACATGGGGCGAAGCTAGGCAGCCATTTTCTGAGCGTCAATAAAGATGGGTCTATTCTTGGCGCATAGTGGAAACTCAAACTGACTACAAACTACTCGGTGCCTGCTTCGACAACACCCGCGCCTTTGCGACAAGCTGCGCCTGTAACATCCAACGTTCGGGCCGCGGGCGCTGCTTCTTTCGGCGGATAAAGCGCGCCGCCTCCTCAATGCACCCTGAATTCGCCATCGAGGAGTTTCAGCTCCGCCGGCTTGATGAGTCCCGAATGCGCGACGGTGACGGCGTGCAGCGGGCCTTCGAGCTGGCGCACCCAAAAATCCAAAAATTTGCGCAGCTCGGGAAAGCCCGGGTGCAGATCATATTCCTGCCAGACATAGGATTGCAGGATTTTGGGATGATCGGGCATCCGATAAAGAATGTTCGCCGTCGTGAGGCCATAGCCGGCCATTTGCAAAGCGAAGTCGCGCGAGGCCATTCGACTCTCCTTTTGCTTTTTACAAATTCTGCCAGCGCTTTTGCCTTCAGGCAAGCAAGCGGCGCGCCAAAACCAATTAAAAACAATCTGCTAGCAGCAGAGCGCCGCGAGTGACGCAATCTTCTTAGAAAATATTCGCCGCCCGCCGCCCCCTCGGCCGGGCGTCACGGCGTCGCGGTCAGCTCTCGATAGGCCTGCGGCAGCAAGCGCGCGAGCCGCGCGGCCCAGGCGCGCTGGCCGCTCTCGCTCTCGATCAGGTCCTGCCTGATCTCGACCTCGACGTGAAGCAGGCCGCGCCGCTCGCCATGCGTCGGAATGGTGTAATCCGTCTCGTCGGTCAGCCGATAGGGCTCATTGTCGCCGACGATGAGCCCTTCGCCTTCCAGCGACGCCAGCAGCCGCTTGGCGAGGCGGGCGTCGCGATTGTAAAGCACGGCGGCCTGCCAATGCCGCGCCGACCCCAAGAAGACCGGGGTGAAGCTGTGCATCGCGATCAGCGCCGTCGGCCGGCCTTCTTGCCGGCGCCGGTCGAGCTCTGCTTTGATTCGATCGTGATAGGGCTCGAAAATCTCGCGCCGGCGCGCCTCCTTGGCGCCTTCGCTCAAGCCTATGTTTCCCGGTATCGGCGTCGATTCGCTGATTTCCGCAATCGACGTCTCTAGCCCCGGCGCGCGGTTGCAGTCGATGACGAGGCGCGAATAATTCTGCTGCACGAGCGTCGCGTCGAGCGCCGTCGCGAGCAAGCGGGAAACTTCGGCGACGCCGATGTCCCAGGCGATGTGGCGCGCCAATTCGGCTTCCGGGACGCCGAGCCCGGCGAGGGCGCGCGGGATGGCGTTGCTCGCGTGATCGACGACGATGAAGAAGGGCGAGGAGCCGTTTTCATTCACCGCCGCGACCGGCGCCGGCTCGTCGGCCGCCAACAGGCTGTCAGGCGTTCCAGTCATGGGGATTCGGCTTCGTTGGAGCGGCGGAGGCGGGGCCATGATTGAGCCCCATTTCTGGCGTGGAAATTGCCTTCTAACTGAACGTGCAGTATCTGCAACTTGCAGCGTGGGAACGCCATGCCGATTCTGACCGTCCGACACGTCACGAGCTACCATTACAAGCAGCCCGTCGCCTTTGGCGAGCATCGGATGATGCTGCGGCCGCGCGACGACGACGACCAGATCGTGCTCGAGTCCGAACTCGACATTTCGCCCGCGCCGAGCCGCATCTCCTGGACGCGGGACGCTTTCGGCAATCATGTCGCGACCGCCCATTTCGACGAACGCGCCACGGAGCTTCGCTTCGAAAGCACCATGCGTCTGCGCCACGCGCCGACCGAGTTTTGCGAAGCGGATATTGAGGATTTCGCGCGCAGCCATCCCTTCGCCTATGGCGCGGAAGAGCGGCCCGATCTCGCCTGCTTCCTCGCGCCGCAATCCCAGCATCCCCAGCTCGAGCGCTGGGCCGCCGCCTTCCTGCGCGAAGATGGATCGGCCGACACCCACAGACTGCTCGTCGATATGACGCAGACGATCAACCGCACCTTCAAACATGTCGCGCGACATGAGAAGGGCGTTCAGGACCCCGTCCAGACTTTGGAGCTCGCCAGCGGCAGTTGCCGCGATCTGGCGACGCTCATGATCGCGGCGCTGCGCGCGCTCGGAATCGCCGCGCGATTCGTTTCCGGATATCTGCATCTCGACGATGATGACGACGACGAGATTGGCGGCAACACCCACGCCTGGGTCCAGGCCTATATCGCCGGCCCGGGCTGGGTTGACTTCGATCCTTCCAGCGGCATGGTCGGGAATCGCAATCTCGTGCGCATCGCGGTCGTGGACGAGCCGAGGGAAGCGATCCCGCTCCAAGGAACCTGGATCGGAGCGGCGTCCGACCATCTCGCCATGAAGGTCGCGGTCAAGGTCGCCGCCGCTTCGGACGCCGAGGCGGGAGAATAAACTCCGCCCTATATGGATTGCGCGGCTCCGCCTTGCTGAGCAAAGGAGGCTTTCGATGAAGATTCGCGCCGGCTACGAAATTGCCTATGATTGCCCGCAGCCGACGCCCATGATTTTGACGCTCAGCGTTCACCCGTCACGCCTCGACGATGTGCTGACGGTGGATCACATGCGACTCGATCCGCCGCTCCACGCCAACGCCTATCACGACAGTTTCGGCAATTTCTGCCATGTGATCCGCGCTCCGGCCGGCCGGCTCACACTGTCCTCGGACTTTCTTGTTCAGGACAGCGGCGAGCCCGAGCCAATCGCCCCGGAGGCCGAGCAGCACGCCCTCGAGGACCTGCCTGTCGACGTATTGGTCTATCTGCTCGGCAGCCGCTACTGCGAGACCGATCGTCTGTCGGATGAGGCATGGGCGCTTTTCGGCCATGTGCCGAAAGGCTGGCCGCTGGCGCAGGCGATCTGCGATTATGTCCACGATCGCATCGCCTTCGATTACGAGCATGCGAGCCCCGTAAGAACGGCGTGGGACGCCAACAAGGATCGGCGCGGCGTATGCCGCGACTTCGCCCATCTCGCGGTCGCCTTGTGCCGCTGCATGAATATTCCGGCGCGTTACTGCACCGGCTATCTCGGGGACATCGGCGTGCCGCCCGACCCGTCGCCGATGGATTTCAGCGCCTGGTTCGAAGTCTATCTCGGCGGCCGCTGGCATACGTTGGACGCCCGCCACAACGAGCCGCGAATTGGGCGCATCCTGATGGCGCGCGGACGCGACGCGACCGACGTCGCGATGGTGACGTCGTTTGGCCTGTGCACGCTCGCCGGCTTCAAGGTGATCACCGAGGAGGTCACGGCGCCGACGCCGGCGATCACCTGAAGCGCTTCGACAAGCCCCGCGCCTTTGCGATAGACTGTCGCCTCGACATTCAACGATTCGGGCCGCATGACCATCCGCCTCCATCAGGGCGATCTCCCGGAGGGGATCGGCTCTGGCGCCATTGTCGCCATCGACACCGAGACGCTCGGCCTTAATCCGCACCGCGACCGGCTGTGCCTCGTCCAGCTCTCCTTCGGCGACGGCAACGCGGAGCTCGTCCAGATCGCCAAGGGCCAGACGCGCGCGCCCAACCTCGAACGCCTGCTCGCCGATCCCAACACATTGAAGCTTTTCCATTTCGCGCGTTTCGACCTCGCCATGCTCGCCAAGACCTTCGGCTTCGTCCCTGGGCCGGTCTATTGCACCAAGATCGCCTCGAAGCTCGTGCGCACCTATACCGACCGCCACGGCCTCAAGGACCTCGTGCGCGAGCTTTTGGGCGTTGAAATCTCCAAGCAGCAGCAGTCCTCGGACTGGGGCGCGGAAGCGCTCACCGAGGCGCAGCAGGCCTATGCGGCGTCGGACGTGCTTTATCTCCACCAGCTCAAGGACAGGCTCGACGCCATGCTCGCCCGCGAGGGGCGCGGGGAGCTCGCCCAGGCCTGTTTCGATTTTCTGCCCACGCGGGCGCGGCTCGACCTTGCCGGCTGGCCGGAAATCGATATTTTCGCCCATGAGTGAGCGGACGGGCCAGGCGCCACGAATTCGCCGCCTCCGCGCCTCATGATGACGGCATGAGCGATATTCCCACGCCTTCCGCCGGCGACCGGTTCGGCTCCTTCGCCGCGCCGCGCGAGAGCGCCTTTCCCGAGGCCCTGCGCCACTCGGCGCGGGTGACGCGCCTTCGCCGATGGATTTTGTGGGGCGCGGGGGGCGTCGTCGGCGTCGTCGGCCTCGGCCTCGCCATCAGCACGCTGCGCTTCCTGCCGGCGAATTTAAGCCTCGCCCGCGTCGCGCTGGAGGGCTCCCGCATCGTCATCGAAAGCCCCAAGCTCGTCGGCTATCGCGAAGACGGCCGTCCCTATGAGGTGCGCGCCGCGACCGGCGTGCAGGACCTGGCGAAGCCCGACGTCATCGAACTTGCAAAGCTCGAGGTGCGCGTCGAGAATAGCAAGGACAGTTCGATCCTGCTGACCGCCGAGAAGGGCGTCTACGACCGCAAGGCGGATTACGCGGATTTGAGCGGCGGCGTCGGCATCCACGAAGAGAAGAATTTCGACATGCGGCTCGAAGCGGCGTCGATGGACTTCAAGGCGAGCCTCATGACCTCGAACAGGCCGACGACCCTGACGATCGAGGGCGGCGAAGTGAAGGCGAATGCGGTAGAGTTCTCCCAGAAGGAGCGGCGGGCGACCTTTACGGGCGCGGTGCATTCGACCTTCTATGGCGAAGGCGACGCATCGCCCGATCTTCATGCGGCGCAATGACGAAAGCCCGATGCGCCGATATGTCTTCGTCCTTTTGGCGGCGCTCGCCGCCGCGCCGGCGGTCGCCAAGGGCCGCTCCGGGGGCATTCTGCCCGGAGCGACGGCGAAAGACCCCTTAAATATCGACGCCGGCAAGCTCGATTATTTCGACAAGGAGCAAAAGCTCATCTATTCGGGCAGCGTCATCGTCGTTAACGGGCCTTCGACGCTCAAGGCTTCGCGCCTCATCATCTTTCTCGACGGCAAGGGCGGCGGCGACGCCGGCGCGAGCAACGACCGCGTGAAGCATATCGACGCCGAAGGCCCGGTGACGCTGGTCTCGAAGGATCAGATCGGGACGGGCGATCGCGGCAGCTACGACAAGGCCGAAAACAAGGTCTATCTCACCGGCAATGTGACGCTGACGCAGGGCGAGAATGTCGTGAAGGGCGACCGCCTCGTCTATGACGTGACGACGGGCATTGCGACCGTGCAGGGCGGCGAGGCGCAGGGCGGCCGGGTGCGCAGCACTTTCACGCCGAAAAACCAGTAGCGCGTTTTCCCCCGAGGCGGCGACGTCAATGCTCGTTGAACTGGACCGATGTCACGAGCTGGTCGAGCATGCGCTTGCGCTTGGCCTCGTGATAATAGCCGCCGGCATAGAGCTTGATGGCGCGGGACTCGTCGCCGCCGCCGACTTTATAGGCGTTGGCGAGGTAGGGCACCGCGAAGGCGAGATTGATGTCGGCGTCGAGAAGCCCGTCCGCCGGGCCCTGATAGCCCATGGAGCGCGCCGTGTCATGACGGATTTGCATCAGGCCCCAATAGGGGCCGTGGCGCGCGGCGGGATTGTAATTGCTCTCGCGCCGGATCGAGCGGTGAATGAGCGATTCCGGAATGTCGTAGAGGCGCGCGTAATGGGCGATGCGCTTATGGAGCGCGTCCTTGTCGGAAATCGGCTCCGCGCGGGAGTCTTCCCGATAGGCGGCGGGCGCGGAGGCGACGGGCGAGCCTTGCGGCGCGCAGCCGGCGAGGCCGAACGTCCCCAATATTGCGAGCGCGGCGGCGCAAGCGGATGATTTCATGGCGTAAGACTCTCCTCCTCGCGCCGCCCATAAGCCTGCGCCTGACTCGGCCATGCGCAAATGGCGAATTCGTGGCGCCGGCTCGGAGGGCATTGAGACTCCGGGCCAGGCGATTAATTCTCCCGTAGTTAGGGAGCGGCGGCGATGGCGAGACAGGCGTCGACAGGCGGCGCGGCGAAGTCGGCAAGCCGAACGCCGGCTAAAGCCAGGGCGGCCTATTGGTCGGGCGAGGTCACGCGCCGCAGCCATGCGCTCGATCTCGAAGCGGGCGTCTTCGCCCTCGACGATCCGAAAGAGATCGCGCAGTCCTTGAAGCGCTCGGCCGAGGCGAGCGCCAGGCGCAAATCGACGCCCTTTCGCTCCGCCATGTCGATGCTGAATTTCTACATCAACAGGGCGGGCAAAAACTTGCCGGAGGCGCGAAAGCGGGCGCTGGAGCAGGCCAAGGCCGAGTTGCGGCGGGAATTTGGGCGCCGGGTTTAGGACGCGCCTGTCCAGCTTCGTTGACGCGCCGCGCCGCCAGTTTTACTTTTCTTGCTTGGATATTACTTTTGAGGCCAAGGCCACGAAAGATGAGCACGAAAGTCACCGTCAAAGGCCAGGTCACCTTGCCAAAGGCCGTGCGCGAAGCGGCGGGCATTCGCCCCGGCGACCGCGTCACCGTGCGCGCGCGGCCGGAGGGCGGCGTGCTGGTGGAGCGCAATGAGGCGCCACAGTTGGACGCTGCCGCGGTGAAGGCGGCAAGGGGCAAGATCGAGCGGGCGCTGGCCGCGCTGGATCATAAAGGCGTGAAATTTGAAATGACGACAGATGAGTGGATACATCTCTTGCGAGGCGACGATTGACGCTTGTCGACACTAATATTTTCATTGACCTGCTGACGCGCAATCCCGACTGGTTTGAAGCGTCGCAAGAGGCGCTGGAACGAAGAATGTCGCGCGGCGCGGTTTTAATTGTCGACGCCGTATTCGCGGAGCTGGCGACGGGTTTTACGAGCGAGACCGATTGCTCCGACTTTCTCGATGCACTCGGCGTCGAACATTCCGCCATGTCGCGGCAAGCGCTCTGGCGCGCGGGCCAAGCGTTTCGCGACTATCGGGTGCGCGGCGGCGCCAAGACGAATGTCCTCGCCGATTTTTTTATCGGGGCGCAGGCGGAAACGCTCGGCGTTGTGCTGCTGACGCGCGATGTCGGGAGGTATCGGACCTATTTCCCCGAGGTGGAGATCGTGGGGCTTGAATAAACTGTCTTTCTTGCCGAATTATCGCGACGGGCGTAATCGATTTCCTGCATTGCCTCGCTTCGAGCGCAATGACGCAATCCGCCGTCGTCACCTCGCGAACTTTTTATATTTCAGCCGGTGCGGGATGATGGAGTCGAGCCCCAGCCGCCGCTTCTTGTCATCTTCGTAATCGGCGAAATTGCCCTCGAACCATTCGACATGGCTGTCGCCCTCATAGGCGAGAATATGCGTCGCGATGCGGTCGAGGAAGAAGCGGTCATGCGAGATGATGACGGCGCAGCCGGCGAAATCGACGAGCGCCTCTTCGAGCGCGCGCAGCGTGTCGACGTCGAGATCATTCGTCGGCTCGTCGAGCAGCAGCACATTGGCGCCGCTTTTCAGCATTTTCGCGAGATGCACGCGGTTGCGCTCGCCGCCTGAGAGCTGACCGACCTTCTTCTGCTGGTCCGATCCCTTGAAGTTGAAGGCCGAACAATAGGCGCGCGAATTGATCTCGCGCTTGCCGAGATAGATCACCTCATTGCCCTCGGAGATCTCCTCCCAGACGGTCTTATTGGCGTGCAGCGCGTCGCGCGACTGGTCGACATAGCCAAGCTGCACGCTGTCGCCGATGGCGATCGTTCCCTTGTCGGGTTTCTCCTGGCCGGTGATCATGCGAAACAATGTCGTCTTGCCGGCGCCGTTCGGGCCGATCACGCCGACGATGCCGCCGGGCGGCAGCTTGAAGGAGAGATCGTCGATCAGCAGCGTGTCGCCGAAGCCTTTCGACAGATGGTCGAATTCGATGACATTGTCGCCGAGACGCTCGGCGACGGGAATAACGATCTGCGCGGTGGTCGGCGCTTTGTCGTTCTGCTTGGCCACGAGTTCTTCGTAACGCTGGATGCGCGCCTTGCTTTTCGCTTGCCGCGCCTTGGGCGAAGCGGCGATCCATTCGCTCTCGGCTTCGAGCGCGCGCTGGCGCGCCTTGTCTTCCGAGGATTCCTGCGCGAGGCGCTTCTGCTTCTGCTTCAGCCAGCTCGTATAATTGCCCTCATAGGGAATGCCGCGGCCGCGATCGAGTTCGAGAATCCAGCCCGTGACATTGTCGAGGAAGTAGCGGTCGTGGGTGACGATCAGGATCGCGCCCGGATATTGGCGCAGATGTCCCTCGAGCCAATTCACCGTCTCGGCGTCGAGATGGTTCGTCGGCTCGTCGAGGAGCAGCATCTCCGGCTGTTCGAGCAGCAGCCGGCAGAGCGCGACGCGGCGCCGTTCGCCGCCCGAGAGCTTGGTTACGTCGGCGTCGTCGGGCGGACAGCCGAGCGCGTCCATCGCCTGATCGACCTGGCTGTCGAGATCCCACAGGCCCTTGGCCTCGATCTCGTCCTGCAGCCGCGTCATTTCATCTGCAGTCTCGTCCGAATAATTCATGGCGAGATCATTGTAGCGGTCGAGAATGGCCTTCTTGTCGGCGACGCCGAGCATGACATTGCCGCGCACGTCGAGCGTGGGATCGAGCTGCGGCTCCTGCGGCAGATAGCCGACGCGCGCGCCCTCGGCGACGAAGCCTTCGCCCGTGAATTCCTTGTCGATGCCCGCCATGATGCGCAAAAGCGTCGATTTGCCCGCGCCATTGACGCCCAATACGCCGATTTTGGCGTCGGGATAGAAGGAGAGATGGATATTGTCGAGGACCTTCTTGCCGCCCGGATAGGTCTTGGTGAGGCCCTGCATGTGATAGATGAACTGGCGCGCCATAGGTGCCGTCTTCGGTGCTGGAGGGGATGTTGGCGCTGTGTTTAGAGCATTTGGCGGCGGAGGGGAAACCGCCTTTTGCGCGATGGACCGCGCGAAACGCGAGACTGTTGGGATATTGGGCTCAGTGCAGGTCGAGCACCCGCGCCTCGACCTCGCGGAGTCGCCCCTCGCGCAGGAGCCGAAGCCGACGGATTTCGCCGGGCTTGCCCCCGAGCGCCGCGAGCACGGCGGTCTTGCTCGCGCCGCGCGCGTCGAGCGCGTCTATGCCAACGATTTCATCGCCGACCGAGGCGCCTTCGATCGCGTTCCCGCCCACCGCCCCAACCAGACCGCCGACAAAATAGCGCGTGTCGCGCCTCACCAGCGTAACGCCGACCTGATCCAGATCGTGCGGATCAGGTTTGCTTTGCGCCTGCCAATAAGAAGTTCGGTTGGGGAAATCGATGGTCAGCTTGAAATGGCCGAGGACATTGGCGCCGAGCCAGCCTACCACGGGCCGAACTGCCGATTTCTGCCAATTGTCCCAAAAGAAGTCGCCTACGACTCCATCGACGACTGAACCGAACACCGGGCCGGTGCCCAGGACGCCGACATCTTTCAATTCGATGGCGCCAATATCGATGCCAGGCAGACGGGCGACCGTCCCCTGCTTTTCGAAGGCGTAGTCGAGCATGTTGTTGTTGGCGAGCCCGATCGCGCCTTCGGCGCGACGCCAATCGGAATGGGCGGCAAGCCACTTCTTCAGGACGTCGCCGCGCATCCAGCTATAGCCGGAGCCGGCGTCGATCACGAAGGGAAAGCTCTCGCCCGAGACGGCGACATCGACCGTGGCGAAGCCCGTCTTTTCGTTCAGGTCGAAGGGGATGGCGACTCCGTCGGGCTTGTCGGCGCCGCCTTTCGTCAACGCGAGCGACCGGCGCACGTAATCGATCATCACGACGTGGCCCAGCAGCAGGCTCGCCGGCAGCATGGCTTCCACCGGATGGGGCGCGAACAGATGCTCGAAGCTCGGCGCCGCCAAGCCGCCCTCGCCGTCGGTCACGGCGCTCGGCGGCGCCTCCAATGCAGCGCCCGCCAATTCGATCCTCAGCGGATGTCCGTCGCCGATTTGAAGTTCTCGGTACAGGGGTTTGGACAGGGTCGGCGACGCCATGCCCATGTTGAACCATGCCAGCGCTTTCCGCTGCCCTCCGTCTGGCTTGCGGAAACTGACTTCGATCAGAATGCGGCCGGCGTCGAGGATAAAAGGAGCCGTCTCAACCTGCCTTTTCGCTGCGGGCTTTCGTTGGGCGGCGAGGAGGCTGTCCGCCGAGGGCGGCGCGAGCGCGATCACGAGCGCAAAGGCGAGACATGAAAATAGCTTCGGCATCGAAGTTCCTCGATCGAAAATTTTTAGATTTGGACGATCGCGATTGTCTCGCGCTCTATGTCGAAATTGAGCCCGCTCTCTCGCGCCTTTGCCCACAAGCCGATTTGCTTTTCGCGCGCGAGCGTTTAAGCCCTTCGCCCCAAGAGACGGAAAGGCTCGAACTCGATGAATATCCTCCTCATCGGCTCCGGCGGGCGAGAGCACGCCATCGCCAATGCGCTGGCGAAAAGCCCGCGCTTGACGCGCCTTTTCGTCGCGCCCGGCAATCCGGGGACGGCGCGCGTCGGCGCCAATGTCGCGCTTGACGCCGCCGAGCATGCCGCCGTTTTGCATTTCTGCCGCGCCGAGCAAATTGACCTCGTCGTCGTCGGGCCGGAGCAGCCGCTGATCGGCGGCCTCGTCGACGCATTGGCGCAGCACTGCATTCTCGCCTTCGGGCCGACGCAGGCGGCGGCGCAGTTAGAGGGCTCCAAGGGCTTCACCAAGGATCTCTGTCGCGCCCATAACATCCCCACCGCCGATTACGCCCGCTTCGATGCGTTGGCGCCCGCCTTGCGCTATGCGCGCGAGAAGAGCGCGCCGATCGTCGTCAAGGCGGATGGGCTCGCGGCCGGCAAGGGCGTCGTCGTCGCGCAGACGCTTGAAGAAGCCGAGCGCGCTCTTGAGGCCATGTTCGCCGGCGCCTTCGGCCAGTCGGGCGCGGAAGTCGTCATCGAGGAGTTTCTCGAAGGCGAGGAAGCCTCCTTCTTCGCGATCTGCGACGGGACGCGCGCGCTGCCTTTCGCCACGGCGCAGGACCATAAGCGCGTCGGCGATGGCGACGTCGGCCCAAACACCGGCGGCATGGGCGCCTATTCGCCGGCTTCGGTCGTCACGGCGGAGATCGAGGCCCGCGTGATGCGCGAGATTATCGAGCCGACGCTCGAAGCGATGCGCGAGAGGGGCGCGCCCTATCAGGGCGCGCTTTACGCCGGGCTGATGCTGACGAAAGACGGGCCCAAGCTCATCGAATATAACTGCCGCTTCGGCGATCCCGAGGCGCAGGTCATTCTTCCGCGCTTTGAAGACGATCTTCTGGAGCTGATGCTTGCGGCGACGCGCGGCGCGCTGCCGGAGGCGACGCCGCGTTTCTCGCCGCAAGCCGCGCTCACCGTGGTGCTGGCGGCGGAAAACTATCCCGGAACGCCGATTGTCGGCTCCGAAATTCGCGGGCTCGAACGCGCGGAGGCGATTCCCGGCGTCATCGTCACCCATGCCGGAACGCGCGAAGCGGAGGGCAGGGTTCTCGCCGCCGGCGGGCGCGTGCTCAATGTCACGGCGCTTGCGCCGACTGTCGCGGAGGCGCAGGCTCTGGCCTACGCCGCCGTCGACGCCATCGATTGGCCGGGCGGTTTCTGCCGGCGCGACATCGGCTGGCGCGAAGTTGCGCGTGAGGCGAAAAGGGGCGGTTAAAAGAAGCATTCCGAAATCGAGGCGCTTGCTGAAACGCACGGCCTTTGTCACTCTCGCCGATATCCTCTCCTCCTCCATAAATTTTCGAGGCGAATCCATGGCCAAGATCGCCCCTAATCTGACCGGCGTGCCGGAAACCATGCTGTGGACGCTGCATAATCGCGCGGGCGAAGCCAGGCGCCTCGACGGGATCCTTCGCGATCCGAAGGTCGTGGAAATTTATGACGCGCTCGACTACGACTATGAGGGAAGCTTTGGAAAGGCCGAGCCTACCCACGCCATTCGCGCCGTCTTTTTCGACAAAGAGCTGCGCGCTTTCCTGAAGGATCATCCCGACGGCGTGATCGTCAATCTTGGAGAAGGCCTCGAAACGCAACGGTTTCGCGTCGAGGGCGACGAAGCGCTGTGGCTCAGCGTCGATCTGCCCGAGGCCATCGCCATACGCGAACGCTTCATCGCGCCGGACGAGCGGCATCGGCATCTCGTCATGAGCGCGCTCGATCGAACCTGGTTCGACGCGGTTCCGGGCGGCCGCGCGGTCTATATCACCGCGCAAGGCCTGCTGATGTATCTCGCGCCGGAGGACGTCGAAAGCCTGCTGCGCGACATCGCGGCGCGCTTTCCGAAAGCGCGATTTTGTTTCGATCACATCCCGGAATGGCTCTCGAAGAAGACAATCAAGGGATGGAAAAAAGGCCGTGATTACTTCACGCCGAAAATGCCTTGGGGGATCAACCAATGCGATGTTGCGCCGACTTTGCGGAAATGGGTCGCCGTGGAGCGCGTCGAAACCTTTCCCTACAGATTCGAGCGCGGATTGCAGGCGTTGATCTACAATGGCCTGATGGGCGTCGAATGGACGCGCAATCGCAGTCCCGGCATGACCCGCTTGCGGTTCGTCTGACAAGTCGTCGCGGCTATATGACGTAAATTTTGTCCGGCAGTTCGTCATTGCTTGCGCCCGGCGGCGCGTGTTGCGCGAGGAGCCGCGCGCATTCCTCGATCGCCGCGATAAAGCCGTCGGCGACGCGCTCTTCGCGCATATCGGCGAGCAGCGCATCAAGCGCGCGGCCCCATTCCTCATTGGCGATTTTCGCCGCCAGGGCCTCGTCGGCGATAATGCGCGCATAGCGTTCCGCGCAGGAGACGAAGATGAGCACGCCGGTGCGCCCCTTCGTGGAGGCGACGCCGCGCGAAAAGAATTGTTCGATCGCGGCGCGCGAGGCGGCTTCGCGCTTGACGATTCGCGGCGTCAGCAGGAAACGCATCGACCCCGACGAGACGATCAGCGCGGAGATAACGAAGATCGCGATCTGCGCGGCGTAAATTTCGCGCGCGGCGAGATGGGTGAAAAGCGTCAGCGGCCAGGGCGAGACGAGCGCGATGAAGGCCGCCCAGAGCGGCGGCACATAGGCGTAATCGGAAGAACGACGCGCCAGCACGCAGACGATTTCCGCATTCGTCGTCGCCTCGGCGCGGCGGATCGCCTCGGCGATGCGCTCATAGTCTTGCGTCGTGAGCCGCATCACCAGTCTCCCGAGGCGCCGCCGCCGCCCGACGACCCGCCGCCGCCAGAAAATCCGCCGCCGTCGCCAAAGCCGCCGCCGCCGCTCCAACTCCCGCCGCCCCATGAATCGCCGCCGCCCCAGGGGTCGCCGCCGGGCGGCAGGATAATGATTGGCGGCCCGCCGCGCCCATAGCGTGTTGGGCGGCCGCGCGCGCTCCGCGCCATCCAGATGAAGATGAAAATGAACAGCGCGAAGAAAATGAGCGGAAAGAGCTGGTCGAAGAGCGTGAGCCGCGGTTCGCGCGCGCGTTTCGTCCATTCGGCGGAGTCGCCGCTGAGGACCTCGATGATCCCTTCGACCCCGCGCTCGACGCCCGCGCCATAGTCGCCGGCCTTGAAGCGCGGCGCGACCGCGCTCGTGAGGATGATCTTGGAAAGCGCGTCGGTAAGCGTCCCCTCAAGCCCATAGCCGACCTCGATGCGCATCTTGCGGTCATTGGGCGCGACGAGAAAGAGAACGCCATTGTTCTTCTTCGCTTCGCCGAGCTTCCAGGCGCGAAAAAGCCCATTGGCGTAGGTCTCTATATCCGTCCCATCGAGCGATTTGACCGAGGCGACAACGAGTTGAATGCCGGATTTGTCTTCGAGCTCCTTGAGCTTCGGTTCGATCGCCGCGCGCGTCGCCGGCGGAATGACGTTCGCTTCGTCGACGATGCGCCCCGTCAGCGGCGGAAAATTCAGCACGGCGAAGGCGAATGTCGCAACAAGAAAAAAGAAGAGCGGACCGGCGAGCCACGCGCCGCCATTCCTGAAGCGCGGCTTCAAAATGGCGGCGCCCCCCATGTCATTCGCCCGCGCAGCGGGCGCAGCGCCCGGCGATTTCGACCACCCGGCTGCGGGCGTTGAAATGCGCCGCGCCGACGAGCGCCGCGAGCTCGCGGGCGAAGCCGGGCGAGGTGGCCTCCTTCACCTCGCCGCACTGCTCGCAGATCAGAAAGACGACCGGCTCCTCCGAGTCATGGGCGTGGCCGCAGGCGACGAAGGCGTTTTTCGAGGCGAGCCGATGCGCGAGGCCATTGTCCATGAGATAGCCGAGCGCGCGATAGACCGAGACGGGCGCGGGACGCTTGCCTTCGGAGCCGGCCATGAGATCGATCATCTCATAGGCGCCGACCGGCCGGTTGGCCTCGGCGAGAATGTCGAAAGCGCGCCGCCTTGCCGGGGTCAGGCCGGCGATCTTGGCTTTCATGGCGGCGTCTTTCGTTTGGCGGCTCGTCATGATGCTTAGTGTAAGGGTCTCGCCGCCGAAAAACGAGGCCTATCGTTTCGCGCAGGCGGCGGCGAACTTCTGAATTTTATCCGAGCCCCCTGCGAGGGGCGCGGAATGTTTGGCCGCGCCGACGGCGAGATCGAGCGTTCCGCCAGCGGCCATCGCCGCGAAAATCGGGTCCTTGGCGGGGAGCCGCCCTTCGAAGCTCGGCACGCCCGCCTCTTCGTTCGGCATGAGCTTGCCGGCGGCCTTCGCCTTTATTCCGCCCACAGTCAGAAGCGCGGTCGCCTTCTCGCCGGCTTTAAGCTTGTCGCTCGTTTCGGATATCCAGATTTTCGCCACGCCGCTTTCCGGCGCGCAGGTGAAGCTTACGACGCTATCGTCGGACTCGGGCGTCCCATAGCCGAGATAGATGCTGTCGGCGTTCTTGTCCTCGAGACCGCCGAGTATCCACGCGCGCGCATCCGGTTCGGCGCGCGCGCCCGAAAACGCGGCGAGCAGCAGCGCGCCCGCAAGGGCCGGTTTCCTTTTCATTCCTCTCCTCCCGGGCGACCTTGCGCTCTCCCGCGCGGCGCCTATAGTCCCGCGCGCAACGCCCGCCGAACCAGAGCCCATTATGACCCGCGCCAATAAAGACTTCAAAAAGAAAGACATCAAAAAAGTCGTCCTCGCCTATTCCGGCGGGCTAGACACCTCCATCATCCTGAAATGGCTGCAGACGACCTATGGCGCGGAAGTCGTCACCTTCACCGCGGACCTCGGCCAGGGCGAGGAGCTTGGCCCCGCGCGCGACAAGGCGCTGCTCCTGGGCGTCAAGCCCGAAAATATCTTCATCGAAGATTTGCGCGAGGAATTCGTCCGCGATTACGTCTTTCCGATGTTTCGCGCCAACGCCCAATATGAGGGGCTCTATCTTCTCGGCACCTCGATCGCGCGCCCGCTCATCGCCAAGAAGCAGATCGACATCGCGCGCCAGACCGGTGCCGACGCGGTTTGCCACGGCGCGACCGGCAAGGGCAATGATCAGGTGCGGTTCGAACTCGGCTATTATGCGCTGGAGCCCGACATTACCGTGATCGCGCCCTGGCGCGAATGGGATTTCGCCTCGCGCGGCGATCTCCTCGCCTTCGCCGAAGCGAACCAGATTCCGATCGCCAAGGACAAGCGCGGCGAGGCGCCGTTCTCGACCGACGCCAATCTTCTGCACACCTCTTCCGAAGGCAAGGTGCTTGAAGATCCGAGTGAGGAGACGCCCGATTACGTCTATTCGCGCACCGGCAATCCCGAGGATGCGCCCAACGAAGCGCAATATATCGCGATCGACTTCGAGAAGGGCGACGCCGTGGCGATCGACGGCGTAGCGCTTTCGCCTGCTACGCTGCTCGCGAAGCTCAATGATCTCGGGCGTCTGCATGGCGTCGGCCGTCTCGATCTCGTCGAGAACCGTTTCGTCGGCATGAAGTCGCGCGGCATGTATGAGACGCCGGGCGGGACCATTCTGCTCGTCGCGCATCGCGGCGTTGAGAGCCTGACGCTCGACCGCG
Source organism: Methylocystis borbori (assembly GCF_036576025.1). Lineage (NCBI taxonomy): Bacteria > Pseudomonadati > Pseudomonadota > Alphaproteobacteria > Hyphomicrobiales > Methylocystaceae > Methylocystis > Methylocystis borbori. The sequence goes on from NZ_JAZHYN010000040.1 coordinate 22,495, forward strand.
GCGCGGCGCATCTCAAGGACGAACTGATGCCGCGCTACGCTGAGCTCATCTACAACGGCTTCTGGTTTTCGCCCGAGCGCGAGATGCTGCAGGCGGCGATCGACAAGAGCCAGGAGCATGTGACCGGCCGCGTGCGGATCAAGCTCTATAAGGGCTCGGCGACGCTCGTCGGCCGCGAGAGTCCCTGGTCGCTTTACGATCAGGATCTCGTGACTTTCGAAGAAGGCGGCACCTACGACCAGCGCGACGCGGAAGGCTTCATCAAGCTTAACGCGCTGCGGCTGCGCACGCTGGCGAAGCGCGCCGCGCGCGGAGCGAAGCAGGGGTGAAGGCGGCCCTTTTGGGCGATTCCCTATCCTGAGCAAATCCGCTAATGTAGCTCTTGGAAGGTGATAGGATGCAGGAAGAACTGTCCAAACTTCTTGAAGCAGCCAAAAAGGCGACGATGTCGCCGGCGGAGAAAGAGGCTCAGCGTCGTAGCTTTGCCTATGGCAATACGGCTTTTGAAAATCCTCTCATCACCCGGGAGATGATCGACCGCGAGGCGGAGAAGCTTGCGGGCGGCGTCAAGAATGACCGGCCAAGAGAAGGATAATTTGCGCCGCCACAGCGTCGCGGGTCAGCCGGACCTTATTATCGATCCGGCGGCGCGAGCGGAAGCTGAAGCCCGAAACGGCCTCAAGCAATTTGACCTTGGACTGCGAATTATCGAGGACGCCCTCGCCAAGGGCGTGGATTTTCGCTGGCGCCCTTCGACCATTCTGGCCCTGCATCGCGAAGCGTTGAGCGGCATTAGCGAATTTGCCGGCAATTGGCGGCCAGCGAGCGTGGGTATCGAAGGCAGCGTTCACGAGCCTGTGGGCGCACATCTCGTGCCGGAATATGTTGAAGAACTTTGCGATTATCTCAAGGATCATAAATATGACAGAACTCCCATTCACCTTTCGGCCTATGCCATGTGGCGGTTGAATTGGATTCACCCTTTCTCCGATGGCAATGGGCGCACTTCGAGGATTTTTTCCTATGTCGTTCTTTGCGTTTCGCTAGGCTTCGCGCTGCGTGGTTCCAACACCATACCCGATCAGATCGTCGCCAACCGTCGCCCCTATTTTGATGCGCTGGAGAAAGCGGACGCCGCATGCAAGGGCGGGCGTGTTGACGTCTCCGAAATGGAATCGCTTTTGAAACGCTTGCTGGCTGTCCAATTGACAAGCGTCTTCGATCGGGCGACCGGCGAAAATTCGCTTTAGGGCGCGTCGCTATTGAAACGTCATCAACAAGCTCTGGCGGCGAACTTCAACGAGCCATCGCGCACGCTCACATCCCTCGACGATCTCGTAGCGGCCGGCTTGCTCAGCGCCGATCGCGCGCGAGGCCTTCATCATGTCGCGGCGCGCTATAGCGTCGCCGTCACGCCCGACGTCGCCGCGCTGATCGACGCCGCCGATCCGGCGGATGCGATCGCGCGCCAATTTCTTCCCGACCCGCGCGAAGCCGCGACGTCGCCAGGGGAATTGTCTGACCCCATCGGCGACGACGCCCATTCGCCGCTGCCGGGCCTCGTCCATCGCTATCCCGACCGCGTGCTCTTGAAGCTTCTGTCCGTGTGTCCCGTCTATTGCCGCTTCTGTTTTCGCCGCGAGACGGTGGGGCGCGGCAAGGGCGATATCCTTCCCGAAACCGAGGTCGCGGCGGCGCTCGACTATGTCGCCGCCAATCCGCAAATTTTCGAAGTTATCCTGACCGGCGGCGACCCGATGATGCTTTCCGCGCGTCGTCTCGCTTCCGTCTCGCGCCGCCTTGCGCAAATTCCGCATGTGCGGCTGTTGCGCGTCCATACGCGCGCGCCGACCGCCGCGCCCGACCTCGTGACGCAAGAGAAGCTCGCGGCGCTTAGTGAAAGCGGCAAGGCGCTTTACGTCGCGCTTCATGTCAATCACGCGCGCGAACTCACCGACGCCGCCCGCCCCGCGATCGCCCGCCTGCGCGCGTCGGGCGCCGTCCTGCTGTCGCAGACGGTGCTGCTCAAAGGCGTCAATGACGACGCTGACGTTCTAGATCGCTTGATGCGCGAATTGGCGCTCCTCGGCGTCAAGCCCTATTATCTGCACCATCCCGACCTCGCGCCGGGAACCGCGCATTTTCGCCTGAGCCTTGAGGCAGGCAGGCGCCTTTACGAAGAACTGGCGCGCCGCCTGACCAGCGTCGCGCTGCCGGCTTATGCGCTCGATATTCCCGGCGGCTTCGGCAAGGCGCGAGTCGCCGAAGGCGCCGCGCGGCCGGACGGGGCGGGGGGCTGGCTCATCCGCGACCGCGCGGGCGTCTGGCGGCCCTATCGCGATCAATTGGAAGCGCCGCAAGATTGACGCGATTCGCCGGCTTTCTCGACGCCGCCTCCCTCGTCCGCCGCGGCGGGATGCAAGGATAGCATGTGCGCAAACTGATTATTCTTCTTGCTCTTCTCATCGCGGCGTCCGCCGCAGGCTTCGCGCGCGCGGACGAGGAGCCGACATCGATCGAACAGCGCAACCTGCAGCTCGACAGGGCGCGCGCCACGCTCGACGACGCGCAGAAGGCGCTGGAGGATCCCAATCTTTCCGACGCGACCCTGCGCGCTTTGCGCGCGCGCGTCGATACGCTGACGCATGAGCTGGAAGAAGCGATCGACAAGCTGACGCCGCGCGTCGCCGCGATCGAAGCGCGACTCAAAGAGCTTGCGCCCGCCGCCAAGCCGCAGGACGCGCCCAAGGAGCCGCCAAAGGTCGTCGAAAAACCTGAGCCGCAGAAGCCGACCGTAAAGCCCGCCGGCAAGAGCGGGACGGAAAAGCCCTCGACCGCGAAGGGCGCGCCGAACGTCAAACCAGAAGCCGACCCCGCGCAGCCTCGGGCCCCGCCCGAACCGGAGGCGCAGACGCCGGATGGCGTGGCGCGCGCCAGCGCCGACGCCGAACTCGACGACCAGCGCCGTCTTTACGACGCCATGGACGCCTCGCTGAAACGCGCTCGCGCCATGCTGCTCGAAGCGCGGCAGCTCTCCGCCGCCATCGTCGCGCGCCAGCGCGCGCTTTTCGCCAGGACGCTGTTCCTGCGCAGCAGCAGCCTGTTCTCGCTGACGCTGTGGCGCGGCGCGCTCGATGACGTTCCCGCCGTGCTGCAAGATTCCGCGGCGTTTTTTTCCGGTCGCGCCGCCAATGTCGTAAGCCGCATGGGCGGCCGCCGGGCAGAATTCGTCGCCGTTCTTCTCGCCATTTTCATCGCTTTTCCGATTGCCCTGGCGTTGTCCCGCCGCGTCGCGCGGCGTTCCGACGAAGAGGCCGAGCCGACGCCGTTGCGCAAGGCGGCGAGCGCCGGGTGGATGGCGCTCGTCCTCGCGGCGGCGCCGATCGCCGCGATCGTGGCGTTGACCCTCGCCTTTGACGGTTTCGATCTCATCGACGCCACCCTGGAGCCTATTTGGCGGCGCTTCGTCGAGGGCGTCGCGCGCGTCGCCTTCGTCTACGCCATCGCCCGCGCCGTCTTCTCGCCGGCGCATCCGCAATGGCGACTGGTCGATCCGGGCGACAGGCTGGCGCGCCTTGCGACGCAGCTTGTCACGCTCGCGGCCTTCGTTCTCGCGCTCGCGCGCTTTCTGGAGCAGATCGAGGAAACGGCGCAAGCGAGCCTGCCCCTCGTGATCGTCACGCGCGGCGCCGGCGTCATGATCGTCGCCGCGCTGATCGTCGTCGCGATTCTCAATCTGCCGCGCCGCGCCAGCGCCGAGGAGGACGAAGCCGTGGCGACGCCGCAAGGCCGCGACTGGCTCGCGGTTACGCGCGTCTTCGGGGTCCTCACGGTGCTCGCGCTGGTCGGCGCCTGCGCGGCGGGCTATGTCACCTTCGCCAATTTCGTCATCCTGCAAATCGGCTGGCTCGCGGCGACGGCGGCGATCCTTTATGTCGTCGTCACGCTCGCGCAGGGCGGCGTGGAGGCGGCCTTCGCGCCGGCAAGTTTTCTTGGCCGCAATATGATCAGCGGGCTTAGCTTGCGCCGCGAGCAACTCGCGCCGCTCGCGGTGCTGCTCTCGGGCGTCGTGACGCTTTTATGCTTCATCGTCGCCGCGCTGGTGGCGATGGCGCCGTTCGGTTTCAAGTCTGGCGATTTCCTCGCCACGATCCGTTCGGCCTTCTTCTCGTTCAAAATCGGCGACGTGACCATTTCGCCGTCGGGCGTGCTGGTCGCGCTGCTGCTTTTCGCCGCGACTCTCGCCGCGATTCAGGGACTGCGCCATTGGCTCGATACGCGCTTGCTGCCCTTGACGCGGCTCGATTCCGGGCTGCGCAATTCGATCAGCGCGACGCTCGGCTATGCCGGCTTCATCCTCGCGGCGTCCTTCGCCTTGTCCTATGTTGGGCTTGGCCTCCAAAAGCTCGCGATCGTCGCCGGCGCGCTGTCGGTCGGCATCGGCTTCGGCCTGCAGTCGATCGTCAATAATTTCGTCTCCGGCCTCATTCTGCTCTGGGAGCGCGCCATAAGGGTCGGAGACTGGGTCGTGCTCGGCGACGAACAGGGCTATGTCAAACGCATCAATGTGCGCTCGACGGAGATCGAGACCTTCGATCGCGCCACGATGATCGTGCCGAACTCCAATCTTGTCGCGGGCGTCGTCAAGAACTGGCTGCGCGGCGACAAGGTTGGACGCATCAAGATCGCGCTTGCGCCGCCTTCCACCGTCGATCCCGAAGCGATGCGCGACATTCTGCTCGCGGCGGCGCGCGCGCAGGAGGGCGTGCTGCGCATTCCCGCCCCGCAGGTGATGTTCCTCGGGATGGAGGCGAGTGTCTTCAGATTCGAACTCTGGTGTTATGTCGAGGATGTCGAGAAGTCCGCGCGCGTGCGCAGCGACCTCCATTTCGATCTTTACCGGCGTCTGGGAGCAGCCGGCGTCAAAATGACGGCGGAGGCCGCGCCGACAGTCGTGCAGATTCCCGATTTCGACAAATTCGCCGCGGCGGCCGTCGCGAGCGCGCTGGCGGTCGAAGCCAATATTTTTTCGGAGAAGCGCGCCGAGGCTGAAACGGAAGCGGGAGAGGCCAAACCCGATTCCGCCGCCGCCGAATAGAAGCGGGGGCTCCGCCCATTCGTCGCGATCGGCGGCGTTCATTCTTTCTCAAGCAAAAGAGGACGAGATGCGCGGCATGTCAAAAGCGTTTCTTCGCGCCGCCGCGGCTTGCGCGCCTCTTCTCCTTTTTTCCGGCTGTAGCGGGACTTCGCCGCCCGCTTCCGTCGCCGAGCAGGGAGAGCCGGCGATGTATCGCTCGCTCGCCTCCGGCGAGGCGCGCGTCGACGCCGTCGCCGCGCAAGAGATGATTTCTCTCTACCGGCGCAATAATGGGCTTGGCGCGCTGACCCTCGACGATGGCCTGCAAAGGGTCGCCGAGGCGCAAGCGCGAGACATGGCGCGAAGCGGCGATCTCTCCGCGCGCGGCGCGCTTTCCGGGAGGCTCGCGGCGGCCGGCGTGAAAGCTTCGGCGGCGGAGGAGAACGTCTCCGCCGGCTATCATACGCTCGCCGAAGCTTTTTCGGGCTGGCGGGACTCGAAGCCCCATAATGCGCGAATGCTCGATCGGCGGGTGACGCGCATGGGCCTCGCCACGGCCTATGCGCCGGGCGCGAAATACAAGGTCTATTGGGCTCTGGTGCTCGCCGATTGACGATTTAGCAGCGGGCGCCGCCCCGGCGTTTGCGCGGCCCCGACCCGCCGCGCGTCTTTTGCGCCGATTTGCTCAATCGCGCGGCGAACGCGTCGTCCATGCGCATATAACGCACGCCAAGAAAGAACAGGATTTGCGCCTCGCCCGATGGCGTCTCGCTGCTTTTCCGCGCGCGCCGCGCGCGCGTTCGAAACGCGATGACCTGCCCCATGGCGCACTCTCCGCAACTCGTCCGGCCCATGATGAATCAACGATCGCCAGGCGATTAGGGGTTGGCGAGGGTTAATGTTCCGTCAACGACCCGTCGATAGATTATCGGAGAATGTAGCGTATGGGTTTGAGCGGCGCGTCGATGGTTGGCGGAAAAGAACAGCGACGTATGGTCGACGCCTCGCTTCTTCGCGCGGTTGTCGATCAATTCGTCGGGCGGACGATGCATCCTCCCGGCGACGTGAAGCAACTCGAACAGCTTGCGCTCGGCTTCATCGACATTCTCGACTCCGAAACGGTCGCGCGCGTCGCGCTGCCGCTCTGCTTCCATCCGGAAACGCCGCAGACGATCTTCGCCCGTCTTTTCGACAAGGGCGGCGCGGCGGCGGCGCTCGCCTTTCAATTCGCGCCTTTCGTCGCGCCGCGCGACATGATCGCGACCGCCGAGCATGGCCCTATCGCCTTCGCGGCGGCGATCGCGCGCCGGCGGGTTCTCGATCGAGAAACGGTGGCCGCGCTCGCCTCGCGCAGCGAGCCGGAGATTTTGCGCGCGCTCGCCGGCAATCTCTCGGCGCATCTCGACGCCGGCTCAAGGCGCGCCCTGGTTCTCGCCGCGCGCGACGATGCGACGCTCGCGCGCATGCTGCTCGATCGCGACGATCTCGACATCGATCCCGAACCGCTGTTCCTCGCCGCAACGCGGCTGGAGCGCAAGGCCATCGTGCTGACCGCCTGCCGGCGCGCGCTAACGAGCGGGACAGCGGAGACGCCGCGCCGCGCCGACGCCGCCTTTGTCGCGCGCCTGGAGGAGGCCGCGCTCCGCCGCGACCGCGACGCCATGGCCGGGCTTCTCGCGGATGCGCTCGATTGCCGTAAGGATCGCGCGCGCGCGCTCGTCGCCGATTCCCATGGCGAGGCTTTGGCGCTCGCCTTGAGCGTCATCGGCGTTTCAATCGAACAGGCGACGCATATTCTCCAGGGCGTCGCGCCGGCGAAAGCGCAGAACCCCGAAGCGGCGGGCGCGCTCGCGGCGCTGATGCGTTCGACGCCGCAACGCGCGGCGGCGCGTCTTGTTGGCGCCATTGTCGGCGCGGCGCGGGCGGAGCA
>NZ_JAZHYN010000041.1:0-29070 GCF_036576025.1 Methylocystis borbori
AATTCGTCGTCTGTACGGCGCCGCCCGGGCCGCCAGCGCCAATCGCGACGGCTTTCGAGGCGCCGACTTGCGCGGCGGTAAACCGGCCCATGACGACGCCGCCTCCTCCACCTCCGCCGCCGCCCGCCACGGCGACTCCAACGCCCGCGCGTCCGCCGGAGCCGCCCCCGCCCGCGCCGCCGATCAAAATGACGTCGATGAATTTCATTCCCGCTGTCGGCGTATAGGTTCCGCTCGACGTAAAAGTCAGAATCTTCGTCGGGCCGCCGCTCGGAAAGGCGACTTCGCCGGTCGAGCGATCGATGACGATCGCCTCTTTCCAGGAGGCGCCGTCCGCCGATACCTTCACATGGAAATTATCGTCGCCAGCTAAGCCCGTCTCGGCGCGGCCGGACCAGTTCGACTGATAGAGCTGCGAGACCGTCTTCGCCGCGCTCTCCTTATTGAGCGTGACGCGCAGATCGCCGGCGCCGCCTTCGCCGACGCCTTTGGCGGTGAAGAGCGCGGCGTTGAGTTTGACGCTGAGCGGATTGGCGGCGTCGGCGCTCGTTCCAATTCCAAGCCGCGCCAGATTTTGCAATTCGCGCAACGACAGGCCGAGGTCGCGCCATTGCGCGCCGTCATAGAACAGCAGGAGCGACTCGGCTTCGACAAAGGCGCGCCAGCCCGCTTGCGGCGAGAGAAATGTCCAGCCGCCCGCGAGAAAGGTCGCGATCTCGCCGCTCTTTCCCATAAAGGCGCCGGTCGCTCCCGCGCCGATCAGCAGGCGCTCTCCTTCGGTTGGCGCCCCGGGCGGCGCCAATACATTGCGCTCGGCGACGGAAAGATGCGCGAGGGCGTCGATGAGCGCCAGCGCCTCATTATGCGTGACATGCTTTTGCGCCTGCGCCGCCTCGATGAAAGGCAGCGCAAGATGCGTCGTTTGCGTCATGGTCGATTCCTATTGGATCGCGAGCGTCGCCGTCAGCGGAAAGCCGCGCCCGACGGCGGCGCTGATCTGATAGAGCGAAATCGTCAGCGCGCTTTGCGGCGCGCTGAAATCGGCGAGTTCGTCGGCGGCGGGGTAAAGAAGCGAGGTCGTCTCGGCGGCAAGCGTGCGCGTCGCGCCGCCAGGCAGCGAAACATCCGCCTCATAGGCTTCGCGCGCTTCGCCAAGCGGAATGTCGAGCGTCTCCCATGCGTCGGAGTCGAGGCGCCCGCGCCTGATGAAATCGACGACGATTCCCGCCTCGATGCGCCGCGCGCGCGCTTTTGTGGGCGCATAGGGGCGCAGCGCCTTGTTCGTCGCCGCGACGGTCGGCCGCGCGAAGATCGGATCGGCGTAGTCGCGATCCGCTGGACCGATGCGATAGTCGATCGGCGCGCCGATTTCGGCGGCGCTTCGCGCGAGCGGAACAAGCGCGTCATTGAGCAGCACGACGGTCGAACCCGCCGGCGCGTCGCGCGCGGCGAGATGCTCCTCGCCGCCAAGGCCGCGAATGAGCCGCGAGAGGCGATAGGTCCTCTCGCCGACAAGCTCCGCTTGCGCGAAGGCGAAGATTTCCCATGCGCCGTCGACGCGGATCGCCATGCTCGCGCGTCCCGCGAGCGCGGCGAGATCGCCGACGGAAGCAAGTTGCCCACCCCCGAGCGCGACGGTGACGCTCGCCCCATTGTCGAAACGCGCCGCCGGACCCGCGCGCAAAATGTCGCGCGTATCGCCGATCGTCGCGCGTTTTTCGATCATTGCATAAGGCTCGAAGCCCGCCGCCGCGCCCATCCTCCAGATCGCGAGCGGCCCGGGCCAAGGATCGGCGAAGGCCGCGACATAGGAAAGCGCCGCTTCGTCGCGCGCGAGCGCGAGATCGAGAATCTCGACGCGCGGCGGCCCGAAGATTTTCGGCGAGCCGATGGGCGTGCGTGCGATGAGCGCCGCCGCCGCGTCATAGACCGAAGGATCGGCCGTTCGCGCGCGCACTTGCCGGGCCGCGCCGTCCGTGACGCTCTGAATTTGGAACAAACGGCCGCCGCCCGCTGCCCCGAGCCGGATGAGATCGCCCGCCTGCAGCGCGACGAGTCCCGGCCGCAGCGTGAATTCCGCTGTTTCGCGGCCGGACCAGAGATCCTGCAGCCAGATGTCGGCGAGCGCCTGCGCATGGGCGCGATGCGTCATCACAGCCGCCTGCGCTTCGCTCTGCCGCGCAGAGCGTCCTTCGAGCCGGCGCGACAAGACGCGCGCCATCTGAAAGTCGTTTTCCGAATCCGAATAGGAGAGGGCGATCTCATGCGGCAATTCGCTTTCCTGCGCGCGCGTCAGCGTCACGAGGGTCGCTTCCTTGCCGGCGACAAGATCGTCTTCCGTCACTTCGCCTCGAGGCTGTCCGCGCCGCTCGACGAAGCGCAGCGCGCCGCCATGGACGACGGCGTCGAAGCCGTAAAGCGCGGCGAGCGGATCGATCGCCTCGCGCGGCGACAGCGGCCGCTCCAGCACATAGCCGTCGAGAAAGCCGCTTACGTTTGGGCGCGGCGTCGCAAGGCCGGGCGCTTCGACGGCGCCGGCGAGCGCGGGCAGCAGGCGGTCGAGCGGCGTTCCTTCAAGACGCCCGTTGAGCCAATGGCCGGTCTCCCAATTCGCCGCGTCGCTCCAGGCGTCGCTTTGCGTCGGAAAAGCGGGAAAGGGCCGCGCGTCCCAGCACCAGACGTAAAGCCTCGTGGGATCGACCATGGGTCCGCCATAAAGGCTCGACGTCGGATTGCGCGCCGCGCCGCCCTGCGTCGTCGGATCGAAATGCGCGATCATCGCCTCGATGAAACGCGCCTGCATGAGATCGTCGCGGCCGTTGCGCGAGAAATAGGGAAGGCCGCCATCGCTCGACCGCGGATCGGGAAAGACGTTTGGCGCGTTCGCGCCGCGGTCGACGGCCGGACATCCTGTCTCCGTGATCCAGATCGGCTTCGATTGCGGAATCCAGGCGGTCGGCGCCGCAAGCTCAACGCCGCCGACGCGCTCGTAATGCGGCTGCGACCACCAGGAAAGAAAATCCTTTTGGCGAAACGTCCACGGCTTGCCGAGCCCGTCGGCGATCGGCGTGCGCATCTGATCGGCGCGGGCGTTCGCGTCGGCGTAGAACCAGTCATAGGCTTCGCCCGAGGCGACGCGCGATTTGAGATAGTCAAGGTCGTAAACGCTCGAAGCTTCCTGCGCGTCGAGATGGGCGTCGCCGTCGCGCCAGTCGGAGAGCGGCCAATAGACGTCGACGCCGACGAAATCGACTGAGCTTGACGCCCACAGCGGATCGAGCGGAAAGCGCGCTTCGCCGGCGACGGGAACATGCGCGCCATATTCGGTCCAGTCGGCGGCGTAGGAGATTTTCGTCGCTGCGCCGAGGATTGCTTTTGCCTCGGCGGCGAGCGCGACAAGCGCGGCGACGGCGGGATATTGCCCCGGGCCGGAGCGCACGCGCGTCAAGCCAATGAGCTCCGATCCGATCAGAAAGGCGTCGACGCCGCCCGCCGCCGCGCAGAGACTGGCGTAATGCAGGATGAAAGCGCGATAGCGCGCGAAGAAAGCGTCGAGCTGCGCCGCCGCCGCGGCGGTTCCGTCGGATGAAGCTGGGCGTCCCGGCGCGGGATCGCAACTGATGCGCCCGCGCCAGGGAAAGGGCGGTTGTCCAGCTTCCCCCGTGTAAGGGTTCGGCAGGGCATTGCCCGGCGGAATATCCATCATCACGAAAGGATAGAAGGTCACGCTCAATCCGCGCGCCTTGAGATCGGCGAGCGCGCCCGCGACCGATGCGTCGCTCGGCGTGCCGCCATAGGCGGAGCGCCCGTCGATTTGCGACACAAGTCGCGCGCTCGAACGCACCTGTCCCGCGACCGACCAGTCCGGCGGCCAGAACGGACCGAAGATGAAGCTGAACTGGCCGATCGTCTTGAAGAGCGCGTCGACGCGCGGCGCGATCGTGCAATGCTCGGCCCGCAGATCGTCGCCGAACCATGCGACGACCAGCGCGACGCTTTCGAGATTGGGACAAAGCGCCTGCAGCGCGTCGATCGAGGCGGTCCAATCCGTCGGCGCCGTCAATTGGTGGCGGTTCTCGGCGCTGGTCGCGCCCGGCGACCAGAAATTGAGTTGCAAGGACGGTTGATAACCAGCCTCCGTCGCGCCAGGAATGACGTCGATCGCGCGGATCATCGCGCCAAGGCCCGCGACCGGCTTCACCACTTCGAAGGTGAATTGTGGAATGCGATTGCCGAAGGAGGCGAGCGCCAGATCCTCGAACACGATATAGGCGAGGCCGCGATAGGCGGGCGCGTTTTCGGCGCCTTCCTTGGCGAGGATCAGCGGGTCCGGCTGCTGATCCTCGCTCCCCTTGTAGATGCGGATCGGCAGCGTCGTCATGTCGAGCTCGGAGCCGTCGGCCCAGATGCGCCTCACGAAGGCGATCGGCCCTTCGCATAGTCCGATTGCGAAATTCGCCGAATAGGAATAGGTGAAATGAATGCTGAGCGCGCCGCCTCCGCCTCCGCCCTTGCCCTGCCGCTGCGTCTGCTCGAAGGAGACGCTGACGCGTTCGAGAAAGCGCGTAGCCCAGATCATCTGGCCGCCGAGGCGCGCCCGGCCATAGATTCGCGGCACGCCGGCGCCTTCCGTGGAGGTGATCCCGTCCATGGATTTGAGCCGCGGGCCGATGGAATAGCGCGGCGACGCGTGCGGTTGCAGCGCGCTATCGATATAAGCGCCGCCGAAGCCGCCGAGCAGCCGGCCGACGGAGGAGCCTATGGGGCCGCCGACCGCGCCGCCGACGACGGAGCCGACCGTCTGCAATACGAGCGTCGCCATGAAGGTCTCTTATGGAGGCTTGCGATGTCATTCCCGACGCGCGCTATGCGCGCGATCGGGAATCCAGAACAAGTTTGAAAGACTCGCGTCGTGACGCTGGGTTCCCGATCAGACCTTCGGTCTATCGGGAATGACAGATGCGAAGCATTCAGTCCGCGACGCCGGGAAAGGCGAAGGCCGCAGCGAGGCGCTTGCGCCAATGCGGGCCAATCGCGACTTCGGCGACGCAGACCCCCGCGTGAGCGTGCGCCATATGCGTGCGCGACGTCGCGACGCCGAGATGTTTCGCCGGCAGATGATCGCGAAAGCGAAAGAGAAGAATATCGCCTTCGCGAAAGTCGCTTGTGGCGAGAGGATGGAAATGCCGATGCGCAGCCTCAAACAGCGTTTCGGCGCCAAGCGCCTCGGCCCAATCGGGCGTATAGGCGGGGGCGGCCTCCGGCTCTTCGCCCATGACGTCGCGCCAGACGCCCCGCACGAGCCCCAAGCAATCGCAGCCGACATGGATGAGCGAAGCCTGATGCGCGTAGGGCGTGCCAAGCCAGCGCCGCGCGGCGACGACGATCTCGGCGCGCGCGATCATCGAAAGAAACTCCCGCCGTCCATCGCCGGCGCGAGCGAGCTCGGATAGGCGATGACGCGATCATTGCCGGGCATATGCGGAAAGCCGCGGAAATTGACGATATTGCCGAATTTCGCCTGGCAGCTTGTCGGCGATTTGTCGCAGCCCGCCGTCAGCAGAACGGCGTCGCTTGGAAGTATCGCGCCGCCCGGCGGCGTCCACAGCGCGATAGAGGCGCGCAGATCGTCCTGCCGATGCGACTTCACCGTAAAACGCGCGCCGGCGTTTTCGCCGCTATTGAAGATCAGCGCGCCACCCGCGAAAAAGCCGCTGTCGAAAGATTGGGAAAGATCCATTTCGATGACGCCGCCGGCGAAGGCTATGATGGCGCCTGTCGCGTGAAATCCCGACGCCATGACATTAAAGCCGCAGCGCGCGTCGCCAAGGTCGGCGGCGCAATGGCGCTGAAAGGCGCGGCCCTGCTGCTGATCGAAGACATGGGCGCCCGAACGCAGCTCCGCCGCGAAGGCCTTTTCGCCGCGCCGCACTTCGCCGATGGTCGCGACGTCGAGAAGCGCGCGATCCGTCGCATCCGTCCAATCGACGAGCCATGTTTCGACCGACGCGCCGTCATAGAGTCCGTTCAAAAGATCGGTCTCCGTAAGACTGTCGTCGCTCAAGGCGCCTGCCGCTTCGCCCTTCCCCGGCGAAAGGCCGACGTTCGTCTCGAGTTGAGAAGCGGAAAGGCCGCGCCCCGCGCGAAAGGTCACGCCGTTGAAAGTCAGATCGCGGTCATGGTCGGTGAAGCCCATCACCGTTCCGTCATTGCGCGCGAGGCGCCAGCAATGGCAAAAGGTCGTCGCGCGCCGGTCGAGCTTCTCCTGCAGGGAAGGGGAAAGCGAGAGCATCATAGTTCCTTTACGGGACGATCTCGATCACCGGGATATTCGGGATCGCGCCGGCCTCGAAGGCCTGCATGTCGATTTCGAGAAAATCCGTATCGAAGCGAACGGGGACGTCGAAAAGATAGCCGGCGGTGACGGCGGCGCCTCCCGGCGGAACGGCGCCAGGCGCAAAGGTCACAATTCCCGTCGTCGGATCGACGCTCGCCTCGAGCGGCGTTTTTTCGACGCCGTCGACCGCGACGCGCATGCTGCCGGCGACGGGCTTTGCGATCTCGCGCGCATAGGCCGAAAAGGCGCCGCCGTAAGTCTTGATAAGCTGAAAGGTCGTCCGCGCGCCGTCGCCAGTCCCAATCCTCTGATCCATCGCGCTTGGCGTCGCGCCCGGGGCGCAGGAGGCGCAATCGGCGCGGTCGCGCCAGCGAAAGCCGTAAAGCCGGCCGCGCCGCTCCTCGAAGAATTCGATGATCTCAGCAAGCTGGCCGAGACTCTTGACGCCGTAGCCCGCCTCATAGCGTCGGCGCGAATGCGCCCAGCGGGCGTTGCGCGCTTCGCGATTGGAGCCGAGCGTCACGATCTCCGTGCGCCGCTCCGGGCCGCCGCGCCCGCCGAGCGACACGTCGAGCGGAAAGCGTATTTCGTGAAAATCGCTCATGCGGCGCGTATCCGTTTAGAGATTGCGCTGGCCGCGCGCGACGGCGCGCGCCAGCGCGCCGGTGATCTGCGCCTCGGAACGGCGAAAGCTCTCGATGTCCTGCGCGGCGATATTGACCGTGACATTCACCGGACGCGCGCCGGCGTTTTGGGAGACGACGCCGAGACGCCCATCGGACCCACGCGCGAGCGGCATGATCGCTTCGGCGCCGCGCTCTCCCACGAGGCCGACGGCGCCCCCGCTCGAAAAATAGGCGGGGCTCGCCACCACGCCGCCCTGAGCGAAGGGCGCGACAGGCGCCCCGCCGCTAAAGGCGCCCGAGAACATGCCGCTCAGACCGCTTGCCAATCCTTCCGTAAGCGCCTTGGCGCCCGCGCGCAGCGCCATGCGCGCGAGCGATTGCGCGATCGTCCCCAGCACGTCGTTGAAGCTCCTGCCGCTCGCCGTCGCGGAAACGAAGCTTGTGGCCAGCGTTTTCGAGACATTCCCCGCCGAGACATTGATCTGATCCAGCAGCAGCTTTGTTGTTTGCAGATCCTGCGTCGCGAAACGTTCGTTCGCGCCCGGCGCGTTGAAGGGGTCGGGAAAATGATCGGCGTTCGAAGCCACGTTTCAGCTCCTTAATCCGGAAAGCGGCGCATCAATTCGTCTAATGTCGCGCGCGCGGGCGCGCCGGGCGCTGGGCCGTAGACGCCCTCGGCGGCGAAGAAGAGTTCGCGCGGCGTCATCGACCAGAAGTCGCGTGGAGAAAGCCGCAGGACGCCGAACCCGAAGGCCATGGCGCGCGTAAAGGGGAAAGGCGGGCGCGCTTCGCGCGCGCGTCCTACGGCTTCGGAGGGTTTGACGTATTCTCCTCGGGCGCCTCGCCGAAGGTCGCGGCGAGAAGATCGGCCGCGATGCGCACATAGCCCGCAAGGCCGCCCGAAACTTTCATGGCGGCGACGTCGTCGTCGCTTAGCTGATGCCCAGCGCCGCGAAGGCCGCAGGCGATGATGCGCAGAATGTCGCGCGCCGAAAGCCGCCTTTCCTCGAAACGGCCGGCGAGCGCGACGAGATCGCTCGCGCCCAATCCGCTTTCGAGTTCGGCGAGCGCGCCGAGCGTCAGGCAGAGCGTATAGCTCTTGCCGTCGATGATCGCGTCGATTTCGCCGCGTCTGCTATTCGCCATCGTTTCCTCACAGAGCGGAGAAGGCGAGCGCGCCTGCCGATTCGAGCGAAATATCGAAGGTCACTTCGCCCGCGTGCTCGCCGCGATAGTCGAGATTGGCGATCTGGAACGGGCCAGAGAGAACGCCGAAACCGGGAATGACGATCTGCCAATCGCGCAGCAGCCCGTCGAAGAAAGTCTGGCGCAACAAGGCGTCGGAGGCCTGATCCTTGAAGACGCCGGTTCCAGATAGGCTCGCGCGCTTGACGCCGGCGCCGTCCAGCAATTCGCGCCAGCGCCCGCTCGACTCGGCGTCGGTGACGTCGACCGTGTCGGCGTTGAGCGCGAGGCGCCTGGTGCGCAGGCCGGCGACAGTGACGAAGCTCGCGCCGTCGCTGATTTTCAAGAGAAGGTCCTTGCCTTTCTGGGCGGCCATTGTCGGGCTCCGGGAAATTTAGAGATATTCGGTGACAGCGCGGAAGCGCATGTTGACGCGGGCGAAGCGGCCAGATTGCTCGCGTCGCGTCTCGAGAGAAAGAAAGCGAAGGTCGATCAGTCGATTGTCCTGCAGAACAAGCGGCGCCTCGTCGAGGAGATCGACGATGCGCTGCGCGCGTTCCAGCGCTTCGCTCAATCCCCGCAGCGTCGAGACGAGGCCGAGGACGAATATCTGCTCGGCGCCGCGCGAGAGATCGGCGGACCAGTCGCGCATTTGCGATTCGCCAAAGACCGCATAGGGCGGCTCGGCGCCGCGCGGCGCCTCGTCGAAAATCTTCTCGCCAAGCTCCGCCGCAAAGCCGGCGTCGGCGAGGAGATATGCGCGGATCGCCTTGCGCAACGCGAGGACGGGCGACGTGCTCATGTCACGAAATCTCTTCGCATTGGCACTGAAGAAAGCGGCGGCCGTCATCGGGATCGAAGACGGCGCGAATGGCGAGCCTGCGCCCGCGATGGAGAAAGCGCATGCCGCTTGTCACGCCCGCGCGCCAGCGGATCGTCACGACATGGCCAACCGTCTGCTCAAGCCGTTCTTCGACAAAATCCTCACGCGCGCCACTGGGCGCGATGCGCGCCCAAAGCTGCGCGACCGGCGCATAGCTTTGCGAAAAGCCGCCGGCGCCGTCGGGCGCATCTATGGGCGCCTCGAGCGTCACGCGCTGGCGCAAAGCGCCGATCGTCGCGCGCGCGCTCATATCAGCCGCTCGCGGCGAAAGGGCAGGGCAAGCTGCGCGACCGCTTTTGGCGGGGCGTCGTCGCTCACGTCGCCGCGCTTCTCGCGCCAATGCGCGACAAGCAAGAGGATGGCGCGGCGCAGCGGCTCGGGCGTATCGCTTGCGAGCGCGCCATAGCCGACGGCGAAGTCGATTTCGATCCCGTCTGTCGCGCGCCCCGGCGCGGCCGGCGACGCCTTAAAGAAGATTCGTCCGGCCTCGCTCGCGGCAGGCGCGCGATACGTCTGCGCCTCGATCGTCTGGGCTGCGTCGTTTGCGTCATAAACGCGGATCGCGGTCGCGGCGCGAAAGGGCGCGAAGGGAATGCAAAGCGTTGCGTTAGAGGCGACCGATTTCGGCCAGCAGTCGAGAGTCAGGCGCCAGCTTTGGGTGACGAAGAAGCGCCGCGTATAGGCCTCTAACGTCATCCGCGCCGCGACGATGAGCGTCTGGATCAATTCGTCCTCGTCGGCGCCGTCTTCGCGTAGCCAGGATTTTGCCTCAGTGAGCGAGACGGGTTCGATCGCCGGCGCGCCGATCAGCATGGGTCGCATCGCGCTTCCTGCCTTTTGGGGGAAAGAGAAAGGCCGCGACGCTTTCGTCGCGGCCTCGAAGATTGCGCGCGGAGCGGCTTACGACGCCGCGAATTTCAACAGCTTGATCGCCTCGAAATTCTGCACGCCGCCGCCGACGCGCTTTGTCGTATAAAAGAGGACATAGGGCTTCGCCGAATAGGGATCGCGCAGCACGCGAATGCCGACGCGGTCGACGACCACATAGCCGCGCTCGAAATCGCCGAAGGCGATGGAGAGCGAATTCGCCGCGGGATCGGGCATGTCCTCGGCTTCGACAACCGGGAAGTTCATCAGCGAGGCGCTAGCGTCGGCGGTCGCGGGCGGCGCCCAGATGTAATCGCCCGTCGTCGTCTTGAACTGACGCACGAGCGATTGCGCCCGCCTTCCCATGACGAATTTGCCGTTCTGGCGGAAGCCCGCGCGCAATGCGTAAACAAGATTGACCAGCGCGTCGGAAGGATCGGTCGCGGCGAAAGCGCCGGCGGCGCCTGTCGGCACATAGCCGATATTGCCCCAGCTCCAGCTCGCGTCGGCGACAGTCGTATAGGAGAGAAAGCCCTTAGGCTTATTGACGCCGTCGCCAGTAACGAATGCGGCGCCTTCCTGTTCGGCGAAGGCGGTCTGCACTTCCTCGGCGATCCATTGCTCAATGTCGACGACGGCGTCGTCGAGCAGCGCCTGCGTCGCCGCCGGCATGGCGTAAAGCTCCATCGCCGGAAAACTCATGTCGGCGAGCTGCTGATTATTGGTCTGGGGACGCGGATCCGCTTCCGCGACCCATCCCGCTGCGGGCCCCGTGGTCGAAAAGGCGCGGCGCAGCGAGGCGCTCGAAATTTCCCGCACGCTCGCGATCGCGCGGATCGGCGAGAGTTTGGCGAGGCGGCGCAGAATTTCACGCTCCGCCGGGATGGGCACGAGATAGCCGCCGTCGGGGCCGGAGCCGCGCGACAGCGCTTTGGCTTCGAGCGCCTTGAGGCCGCTCGCTTCGCCGGAGCGCATATAATGATTAAAGGCGCTCTTATGTTCGCGCCCGCTCTGGTCGTCGACGAGCTTGCCGCCGAGGCGTGGGCGCGACATTTCGAGCGCCAGGCGATCGAGCCGGCTCTTGGTGTCGTCGAGCGCCTGGTCGATGCGCGCGAGCTTTTCATCGGTCACGACATCGGCGCCGAGCCGGCTTTCGAGCTGCGCCAGGCGCTCGTCGTTGGTTTCCTTGAAGGCGCTGAAGGCGCGGTTGAGATCGGCGAGAATTTCTTCGCCGGCGGCTTTGGTCTCAAGTGCTGACATAGATGTGCCTCGTGGCGGTTGTCGGTTGCGCGTGCGAACATCCCCCGCGCGGCTCGGGCCGTCGGGCGATGTTTCGCGTTTTTAAAAAGCCGTCTTGATAGGCAAGTCCGCGCCTGACGGCGAGGCGCGGATCGATCGTTCAGCGCGGTCGAGAGAGCCGGCGCAGCGCCTGCGTCATTTCGAGCGCCGCCTGTTGCGCCTTCAGGCGCGCGAGCTTCGCGCCAAGCGCCTCGACGCGTGGCGCCTCGCGACGGGTCTCTTTCACCGCGCCGATGCGCGCCTGCGGCAGCATGGGAAAAGTGACGATGGAGATTTCCCACAGATCGATTTCGTGCAAGCGGCGGAGCCCCGTCGATTTTTCGGTCGTCGCACGCAACGTGCGAAAGCCGATGGAGAGGCCGTCGATCGCGCCCTTGCGCATCAGCGACAAAGCCTCGCGCGCCCGCGCCACGGAAAGATCGAGTCGGCCTTCAACTTTGAGTCCGCGCGAATCTTCGTCGATCGAGGTCCAAAGGCCGATCGGCTCCGCGGCCTGATGCTGCCACAGCATTTTCACGCTTGACGCGCCGCGTTTGATGAGCGAACGCGCGAAGGCGCCCGCCATCACCATGTCGCCGCCGGAATCGACGATTCCGAAAAGGCTCGCGTAACCGGAAAAGACGCCCGCCTCATTCGCTTGCGAAAGCGGCAGGTCGAGGCGCTTGGTTTCGGGCGCGCCGACGTCGAATGTCTTTATGCGTGGCGCCGGCATCAGCTCTTCTCCGCCTGGGCGCCGAGCTGCGTTTGGCTCGCCGTGCGCGCCTCGGCGCCCAATCGCGCGAGCAATTCGACGAAGGTCCTGAAGACCGTTGACGGGTCTTCGCGCCGTCGTGCCGCCCGCCGCGGGCGGGCGCGTCTCATTATCTGCGGCGGCCATTTTCTTTGCGTCATGGATCGCTCCTGAAATGACGGTTGAAACGCGCGAGTTCGCGCACGAAGGCGTCGAGTCGGCGCGTCGCCTCGCCGAGTTCCCGCATGGCGAGATAGGCTTGCGCGGTCGCCGCGCAGGCCCAGAGGAACAGCGCGAGATGCGCGAGATCGCCGCGCTCCAATATGGCGTTCAGAATGTCGGACATGGGGTGCGTTCGTATTTCCGGTGTGCGGCGCATGTGTCGCGCCATTCCCGACGCGCGCTCCGCGCGCGCTCGGAAATTAGGACCAGCCAGGCCTGAAAGCTCTTCTGCATGCGCGCGACGAGCGGCAGCACGGTCTGGCGCCAGAAGGCGCGATTGGCTTCAGTGTAATTGCTGAAGGTGTTGTCGCCGGGCAGGCCCAGCAGCAGCGGCGGCACGCCGAAGGCGAGCGCGATCTCGCGCGCGGCGCCCGCCTCCTTCGCGTGCTCTCCGTCGAAGCTATTTTTCCGGCGGAACGTCCTGCTCGACCAATTTACGCAAGTATTTTAGAAACTCGACGCAGCTACCCTCGTCGCCCCAAAAGGGCAGGACCTCAGCCTTGCTCTTCAGCCAGATTTCTCTCAGCTGCGTTTCGTCATATCTGCCGTCGGTCAGCTCTTTCATATAATCCTTGAGAGCCTGTCGCTCTGCCGGCGAGTATGAGTAAAGGGCGTTATGCACCAGTTCTTCGGGAGTATCGTATTCCGGGTCCAGGTCCTGGTGAAAAAAGATTGTGAGTTGCTGAAATACGTCAGGAAGCTTCATAGCTGCACCCTAGTCTGGATTGATGGGGTATGCCGTGAAAATCCGAAAGCCTCTTGTCGACTCTCGATCGCGTTTGATGAGAACGCGCACTCCGTACGTGTCCCGAATGACGATAGAGGAGTTGAATTTTGGCGCAAAAGCTTCCTTTCCCGTCGGTGTCTTGAACCAAGCCTCAAGGACCGCGTGGCTCCTACGGCCGCTGATTACATCGTCAACAACGTTGGTATTTTGGGAAAGCGCAGAGTTTACCAATTTATTCGCCGCACCCAAGGAAGGAAATGTTCCTATGCGTGGTTTCCACAATTGGAAAAGGCCGAAGCTGATTCTTGCCCTTAAGCTGCGTTGTTTCAGATTTTCATCGCTCTTTCCTACGTTCGTCGAGCGTAAGAAATGCGGCCTTGCCGACGCGTTCCCATTCGGCGGCGCGCTCGCTCGCCAAGGCTTCCAGACGGTCGGCGTTATAGTCGAGGCGAAAGGCGCCAAAGCCCGGCTGCAGCCAGGCCTGAAAGCTCTTCTGCACGCGCGCGACGAGCGGCAACACCGTTTGCCGCCAGAAGGCGCGATTGGCCTCGGCGTAATTGCTGAAGGTGTTGTCGCCGGGCAGGCCCAGGAGCAGCGGCGGCACGCCGAAGGCGAGCGCGATCTCGCGCGCGGCGCCCGCCTTCGACTCGGCAAAATCCATGTCCTTTGGCGACAGCGACAGCGCCTTCCAGTCGAGCCCGCCTTCGAGCAGCAGCGGCCGGCCGGCGTTTGTCGCGCCAGAGAAATTCTCCTCCAGCTCTTCCTTCAGCCGCGAGAATTGCTCGTCGGTGAGATGCGCGCCTTCCGGCCCCGCATAGACGAGGGCGCCGGAAGGGCGCGCGGAATTATCCAAGAGCGCCTTGTTCCAGAAGCTCGCGGGGTTACTCGCCTAAAGATCGGCTAAGCCAATCGATGCAACGAGCTAGTATGCTTCGAGAGCTCCGTCTCTCGCCGACGAAGCCTCGCGCCTCTCGTCCCAAGCGGGGAGCTTAGATCGAACTTTTCTTCTTGCCGGAGATCATATCCACCAGATCGGCTTTCGAGATTCTCTGTCCGCGATCGGTGATATGAACATAGCTGTCGGGAATATCGTCGAGGATCGCCTTGTTGACCTCCAAGCCGTTGCTCGCCAACAGGTGAGCAAGGACATATTTTGCATCGAGGACGAGCCCACTAAAGCGATCCCTTTCTTCGGCCAATGGCGCATTCTTGAGTTCTTCGATGGCTTCCATATCACGGCCCAGCCGGCGCAGATTCTCGGCAATATGTTTCGATACCGTCGCCCGGCATCGACATTCGGATTGGATGCCGCGCAGAGCGTCGATCGCCTCCTCATGGCGACCTTCGGCTGAAAGGGCGCTTGCGCGCCAGCGACCAATCTGGCTGCGCTCGTCTGAGTCGCGGCCAGGGGAGGCGTTATCGAGCACGCTGTGCAAGGCTTTCCAGTCGCCCCGGCGATAAAGCTCGCTGCAATTGTCGTGGATTTTCATCACAACCCCATTAAACGGCATTCCCGCCACACGCTGCGCTGACGAAGCCTCGTGCGCAATTTTCGACATCAGTATAGCCACCCGTCAAGCCTCGCGGTGGATTGGGCAAATCGAGAAGCTCCTCACACTGCCTTCGCGCCCACGCCCATTCTTCGGCGCAGCGTTCATCTAGAGCTAGTAAGTCATAGTCTCCGAGCCGCTTCATTGTTCCGCCGCAGCCGCATGGAGTTCGCGCCGGGCCATAGCCCACCGCCTCGCGCTGTTCGTCGAGCGTGAGGAAAGCCGCCTTGCCGACACGCTCCCATTCGGCCGCGCGTTCGCTCGTCAGCGCCTCCAGACGGTCGGCGTTATAGTCGAGGCGAAAGGCGCCAAAGCCCGGCTGCAGCCAGGCCTGAAAGCTCTTCTGCACGCGCGCGACGAGCGGCAACACCGTTTGCCGCCAGAAGGCGCGATTGGCCTCGGCGTAATTGCTGAAGGTGTTGTCGCCGGGCAGGCCCAGGAGCAGCGGCGGCACGCCGAAGGCGAGCGCGATCTCGCGCGCGGCGCCCGCCTTCGACTCGGCAAAATCCATGTCCTTTGGCGACAGCGACAGCGCCTTCCAGTCGAGCCCGCCTTCGAGCAGCAGCGGCCGGCCGGCGTTTGTCGCGCCAGAGAAATTCTCCTCCAGCTCTTCCTTCAGCCGCGAGAATTGCTCGTCGGTGAGATGCGCGCCTTCCGGCCCCGCATAGACGAGGGCGCCGGAAGGGCGCGCGGAATTATCCAAGAGCGCCTTGTTCCAGAAGCTCGCGGCGTTATGCGTGTCGAGCGCCACTTGCGCGGCGGCGAGCGGCGGAAAGCCGTAATAATCGTCGAGCGGGTTGAAGAATTTGATGTGCAGGATTGGCTCGACGCCTTCGCCGCGCATTTCGTAGCGCGCTTCCTGCCCGAGCGCGCGATAGATGAAGGCCGCGGGCCAGCCGTTGCGCCCCGCCTCAATGCTCATGCGGTCGGGGCGCAGCGCATAGAGTTCGCGCAGCGCGTCGTCGATCAGAACGGATTCGACATAGGCGTTTCCATAAAGCAGCAGATTGGCGCAGATCGTCTCGATGAAGGAGGCGCTGGTGTCGAGCGGATTGGGCCGCTCGATGAGAGAGATCAGCGGATGGTCGATCGCCTCGTCGCGGCCCTCATAGACCAGCCATGGCACCGAGGCGGCGGCCTCCGCCACCATGCGCACGCAGCGATGGCAGACGGCGTTGCGCTCATAGCCTTCGCGCGTCAGCACCGTCGAATTGCGCGCGCTCCAATGCGGCTGTCCGAGCGCATGCATGGCGAGGAGCTTCGCCGCGCGCGAATATTTGGTTTCGCGCGTCGGCGCGACCGCGCCGATGAGTCGCGAGAAGAGAGAGGGCATCGAATGGTCCTTTGAAAGGAATGCGTCTGATGCGGCGCTAAATCCCCAAGCCCCTCACCTCACCTCTCCCCGCAAGCGGGGAGAGGGGTCATCGGCGTTACGCTCTTTATTGAAAACGCGGAGCGTTCGCCGCCTCTTCTCCCCGCTTGCGGGGAGAAGTGAGATGAGGGGCCAGGGGTCTTATCCGAATGAAACGAGGCAGCGAGGCCGCTCACACCCGCCGCATGCGCGGCTCGGGCGCCTTCGGCGTTAATGCGAGCGCCGTGATCGCCCAGACCAGCGCATCGAGTCGGTCGGGACTGCGGCCGGATGAAAGTCCGTCGGCGGCGAAATCGCACATCTCGTCTTCAAGCGCCGGAAAGGCGCCGACATGTTTGACGCGGCCCTGTTCGTAAAGCTGCGCAGCCGGCGCGGCGCGCAAATATTTGCCGCGCGTCGCCCGCGTCATCGTGACGGGGACGGATGGGTCGGCTTCGTTCAATACGGCGCGCACCATTTCGCCGCCCTGATTGACCTCGGCGACAAGCGCGTCGGCGGAAAGCTTGTGATAGAGCGCGATCGCCGCGCGCGCCCATTGCGCTGGCCGCGCCGCCGACAGTGTCGCGTCGGCGAGAACGTAAAGCGCGCCCGCTTCTTCGATCCCTGCCGCCACGATTCCGCAATTGTCGGCGCGCTTGCCGGAGCTTGCCGGCGGATCGACCGCGACGACGATGCGCTTTAACGGCGGCGCCTCATGAACGCGGGCGCGCTCCAGCATGTCGCGGGTCCAGAGCGCGTCCTTGCGCTCGTCGAGGATTTCGCCGTCGAGCTCCTGTCGCCCCAATCGCGTGCCGGCATATTGCGCGACGACGCTTTCGAGAAAGGAAGGCGCGAGATTGGCGGCGTTCTCGCGCGTCAAGGCGCGGGTCACGACGCTTGTTGGATTTGCGATCAGCTCTTTCAAGAGCGGCAACGGACGCGGCGTCGTCGTCACCAGTTGGCGCGGCCAGTCGCCGAGACGCAGGCCAAATTGCAGCATGTCCCAAGTCTCCCTGGCGTAGCGCCATTTGGCGAGTTCGTCGCACCAGGCGGCGTGAAACTGCGGTCCGCGCAGGCTCTCCGGGTCTTCCGCCGAAAAGGCCTGCGCGACGGCGCCCGAGTCCCAGACGAGGCGTCGACGCGTCGTCTCCCAGCGCGGCCGCTCGCGCGGCGCATGCGCGGCGAGCAGGCCGGAGACGCCCTCGACCATCACGTCGCGCACATCCGCCGCCGTCTCGCCGACAAGCGCGATGCGGCCGAGCGGGCGCAGCGAAAATTGCGGACGCCCGAGCGCGAGGCCCTTTACCCATTCGGCGCCGGCGCGCGTCTTGCCGGCGCCGCGCCCGCCAAGGATCAGCCATGTCCGCCAGGGCAGTTCCGCTGCTGTGAGGCGAGGGGGCCATTGATCCTTGCGCGCGACGAATTCCCAATCGTTCAGGAGAGCCGCGACTTCGCGCGGCGTCAGCCCGTCGAGCGCCTCATTCAGCAGGCCCTTCGCCGCGCAGGCGCTCAAGCCGTCGACCAAGCTCCGTGCGGAGTTCGGCCAATTCGCGTGGCGGCGTGTCGCGCGCTCCGTCGCCGCCGGCTGCGTCGCTGTCATGTGTCGAGCCGTCCCGATTTTCTTCCATCTCGCGCCGCATGCGTTTCAGTTCGGCGAGCGTCTTGACGAGGCTTGCGAGCGTGCGCGCGCTCGCCTCGATGCTTTTGGGCGCATGTTTGGCGAGCGCCGTCTCGGCGCGGGCGAATTCCTGATCGACCGCCTCTTCGAGCCGGGCGATGAGCCGGCCCGTATCGCGCGGGCGTTTCGCGGGCTGCGGCGGCGCGTCCGCCGCTTTCTTGCGTGGCGCGCAGGCGGAGGCGCGCAGCGGCCAATCGTTTTGTTCGCGAAAGCGGCGGAACTGGCCGACGCTCATGCCAAGCAGAGTCAAAATTTCGCCGATCGGCGTGACGCCGGAATCGTAAAGAAGCTTCGCCTGCGCGATCTTCTCGCGCGCGGGCGGGACCGATTTGGCCGCCATCAGCCAGTCTCCGAAAAGGAGGTTTTACGACGCTTTAAAAAGCGATCCCCTCGGCCCCGAACGCGAGACGCGTCGAGAACGAGGGGATCGAGAGGGCGCGGGGAGACAGGGGAGGAGGACCCGCCGCGCCGAATTCAAGGCCGCGCCGCTCAAGCGCAATTATCGAGCATGGGCTTTTTCTACCCGAGCAGCGTCCGGCTGTCAAGGAATAAATTCCGTATCAATGAAAAAAATCCGACTCTGGCTTCACCGCCCCGCTTTCTTCGGCCAGCGCTTTGGCCAAAGCCTGATGAAATCCGCCAGATCGTCGGTCTCGACCGCGTCCTCTCCCGCTTCGACCCCGCCGGGCGCCGAGACGCCTGCGCGATGGACGCTCTCGGCATCGCCCGAGATCCGCGGACGCCAGGGCGGCCGCGGCTGGTCCGTACCGGCGAAGGCGTTTTCGTTGAGGGAATAGTAAGGAGGGATGTTTAGAAGTCTGCGTCCGCCGCCATGGCTGTTCGCGCCGAAAAACCCCTTTGATTCGGATGAGCGCCCTTTGTCAAAAGAGATTCATCGAGGCGTCGCAAGACTGCGCGCGACGAAATGGCAATATCAGCGGTTGTATCAGCGCGCGGTCGGGGTTGGCTTAACGGGGCTGATCATTGACTCTCCCGCGTGATCGGCGGGATCAATTGGGGCGCGCCGGCCGAGTCGACTCTCGGGCGGTGCGACGCTAGAGAAAGCGCTTTCTGAGGCCGGGGGGTTTCATGCGGATATTGATTGGGGCGGCGCTCTGTTGGGCGCTGGCGGGATGCAGCGTCTATATGGCGACGAAGCAGCCGGATGCCAAGAATGTCGATTTGTTTAGGGTCGGGACGCCCAGGACGCTGATGCTGGCGGAATTCGGCATGCCAGCCGCATCCGAAACCAAGAACGGCCGAACATATGAGATTTTCAAATTTGTGAACGGCTATTCCGCTGGGGCGAAGGCGGGGCGCGCCGTTTTTCACGGCGCCGCCGACATTGTGACGCTGGGGTTATGGGAAGTCGTGGGGACCCCGACGGAAGGCGTATTTTTCACCGGCGATGAGATGGTCTTCCGAGTGAGGTACGACAAGGACGACCTGATCGACGAAGTGGTCGTGCTGAAGAGGCCGTGAGCGATGAACCTTCCGCGCAAGCTTTTGCCGCGGTGAGGCGAGACGGATGTCCAGACTCTCCAGTCTCAAGCGTCCCCCACTGGGCCGCTGTCGCGTTGAATCCGCCAACAACCGTCAGGGAGACGATTTGCCGTGCGCGGCGCTCACGTCGGCCTTTGGCTGAGTTTGCAAAGTGCAATATTCGGAATAAATTCCGCATAGCAGAAAAAATCCGACTCTGGCTTCACCACCGCGCCTTCTTCGGCCAACGCTTTGGCCAAAGCCTGATGAAATCCGGCAGATCGTCGGTCTCGACCGTGCCCTCGCTCGCCTCGACCCGGCCGCGCACCGAGACGCCGGCGCGATGAACGCTCTCGGCATCCCCTGAGATCAGCGGATGCCAGGGCGGAAGCGGCTTGCCCTGAAAGCGCAGAAGATAGGCGCAGGTCGGCGGCAGCCAGCGAATTTTTTCGAGTTTTTTGAGCGTGAGCCGCACGCAGTCCGGCACGAATGTGCGCCGATGCGGATAATCGCCGCAGCGGCAGCTTTCCTGGTCGAGCAATTTGCAGGCGACGCTCGTATGGTGGATCGCGCCCGTATCCTCGTCTTCGAGCTTGACGAGGCAGCAGCGGCCACAGCCGTCGCACAGCTTCTCCCATTCGGCGCGGGTAAGGTCCGAAAGCGGCTTCTCCCAGAAGGGCGTCTCGGCGCGCATCTTTAGGCCGACCTCGCCATTTTCGCCTTTTTTCCTCGCCATCCTGTAGAAAATCGACTTGCGTTTCGTCCGATGGCGACCATAACGCAATTGGGCGTGGGAGGAACCGTCGTCAAGACGGCCGAAAAAGTGCTAAAGTCCACGCTCGCCCGTCAGAGCAGGTTCCGAAAAAGTTGACAGACTTTTTCGATGAGAACTCGCTCCGATTGTTCTAGTTTTGAGCGATTCCTTCCCGATCGCATGGTTCCATGCGATCGGGAAGCGCTCTAAGATTGATCCGCACAGGGAGCATTTGAGCCGTGTCGGAGCGTTTTTCGTCCCAGAGGTTCATGAAGCGCGTCCAGCGCATCCTGCTGGCGATCGACTCCCTGATCGATTCCGCCATGTTCCAGGGCGGCCGTCGGGCGCGGGAGCTTTATGAAGATTATTCGACCTTCATGGAGCGCTTCCATGTCTCGGGCGTCGCCCGGGTCGGCGTCGAACTCTGTTGCGAGGCGCTGACGCTTGGCCTTTTGGGAGGCGTCGTCGCCATGGCGCTCGCCTCCTCCGCCTTTCAGATGACGAGCGACGACAACTGGCTCAAACAGACCGATCTCGCCGTCACCTTTCTCGATCGCTACGGCGCGGAGGTCGGCCAGCGCGGCATCAAGCATGACGACGCCGTGCCGCTGGAGCAATATCCCGATCATCTCATCAAGGCGGTGCTCGCCACCGAGGATCGCCGCTTCTACGATCATTTCGGCATAGACGTCGTCGGCACGATGCGGGCGCTGACGGTCAACGCGCGCTCCTCCGGCGTGGTGCAGGGCGGCTCCTCGATCACCCAGCAGCTCGCCAAGAATCTTTTCCTATCGAACGAGCGCACCATCACCCGCAAGATCAACGAGGCCTTTCTCGCCCTGTGGCTCGAGCGCCATCTCACCAAGCGCGACATTCTCAAGCTCTATCTCGACCGCGTCTATATGGGCGGCGGCGCCTTCGGCATTCAGGCGGCGGCGGAATTTTATTTCGGCAAGTCGGTCAAGGACGTGACGCTCGCCGAGGCGGCGATGCTCGCCGGCCTCTTCAAGGCGCCGACGAAATATGCGCCGCACGTCAATCTGCCGGCGGCGCGCGCCCGCGCCAATGACGTCCTCAATAATCTCGTCGACTCTGGCTTCATGACCGAAAGCCAGATCATCGCGGCCCAGCGCAATCCGGCGACGCCGATCGACCGCGCCCGGGAGACGAGCCCGGACTGGTATCTCGATTACGCCTACAGCGAAATCCGCAGGCTCGCGCAAGAGGGCAAGCTCGGCGACCATCGCGTGCTCAGCGTGCGCAGCGCGCTCGACTCCAATGTTCAAAAGCGCGCCGAGGAGGTCATCGAGACCAATCTGCGCGAGCAGGGCCGCAGCTATCACGCCAAACAGGCGGCGGCCGTCGTGATGGAGCCAGACGGCGCGGTGCGCGCTATCGTCGGCGGGCGCGACTATGGCGCGAGCCAGTTCAACCGCGCGACCGACGCCGCGCGCCAGCCCGGCTCCTCCTTCAAGCCCTATGTCTATCTGACGGCGCTGATGAGCGGCAAATTCAAGCCGACGACCATCGTCACCGACCGGCCGACCTGCATCGGCAATTATTGCGTCCATAATTACAGCGGCGGCTACGCCGGCTCCATGCCGCTCGCCATGGCGCTGGCGAAATCCTTGAACACCATCGCCATCCAATTGTCGCAGGCGATCGGCGGCGGCGATTCGCGCATCGGCCGCGCCAAGATCATCGACACCTGCCGGCGCCTCGGCATCACCACGCCGCTCGAGGATACGCCCTCGCTGCCCGTCGGGCAGAGCGACGTCATTCCGCTCGAACATTCGGCGGCCTATGGCGCCTTCGTTAACGGCGGCAAGAAGGTTACGCCTTACGCCGCCGTGGAGATCCGCAACCGCCAGGGCGATCTGCTCTATCGTCACGACCGCGACGCGCCGCCGCAAAAGCAGGCGGTTCCTTACGACAAGGTCGTCGAGCTTGCGGGCATGATGAAGAAGGTCGTCGAGGAGGGCACCGGCAAACGCGCCCAGCTTGGCGAGGGCATCGACGTGATCGGCAAGACCGGCACGACGAACGGCTATAAGGACGCCTGGTTCTGCGGCTATTCCGGCACGATGGGCGGTTGCGTCTGGTACGGAAACGACGACAATGATCCAATGAACAATATGACGGGCGGCACGCTGCCGGCGGGCACATGGCATGACATCATGGCCTATGCGCATCAGGGCGCGACCCTAAAGCCCATCGTCGGCCTGAAGCCGGATCCCAAGGGCGCGACCGCCGCCGTCAACGCCAATGTCGTCAAGCCGCTGGAGCTTGGCGCGCCGCAGCGCCCCGCCACCTTGTCGAAGGGCGCGGTGGATGCGCTCGACGCCATACAGTCGAAGCTCAAGACGCTCGGCGGCAAGCAGGGCGCGCTGGAAGGCCCCGCGCCGGTCGGCGCGGAAGGTCCGCAGCGCGACGCGCGGCGTGGCGACGACGGCGTCATTCGATAGATCGCCGGAGGCGCTTTCTTGAAATTCAAGCCTTACGCCAATTATCTGAGCGCCGGCTCCGTGATGATCGCGGGAGTCGCGCTCGGGCTTTTCGCGACATTGCTCTCGCTCGACTCCGGCTACGGCTTCGATCCGTTGCGCGCCGGCCCCTGGACCGCCTGGCCGAAGGTGGGCGGCGCCGACATCGACCCTTATGCGCGCGCGGTCGTCTCGCGCTCGGGCGAGGCGCCGCTCGGGCGCGATCAGGGCCTCGCCTTCGTCGCCCGCGCCGATTCGAGCGGCGCGCCGCTCGACGCGGATTGCGAATATCGCATTGTCGATCCGCTTCCCGCCGCGCGCTTCTGGACGCTCGCGCTTGCGACGGCCGAGGGTCGGCTCATCGCCAATCCCGCCGAGCGTTACGGCTATTCCTCGGTCGATGTGCTGCGCCGCGAGGGCGGCGCCTTCGAGATCGCGGTCGCGCGTGAGGCGCGGCCGGGCAATTGGCTCTCGCCCGGCGGCGCACGCGGCTTTATCGTCGTGCTGCGCCTCTACGACACGCCGCTCGACGTCGAGTCGAATCCCGATCCCAATTCCTTTCCCAAGATCGTGAAGCTCGCATGCGCCTGACGGTTCCCGACCGCTATTTTTATTTTCTTCCCTGGGCGCTCGCGACGCTGCTCGTCGCCGGCATCGTCCACATCGTGTCGGTGCTGCTGATGCCGACGCTGGCGCCGCGCGACGCGCTCGCGCGGCTCGCCGCCTATGTGCGGACGACCGATCAGCCGCAAGGCCTCGTACTGTTGCCGCCGATGGCGCCGGGTTCGGAGACTTTGCCCTTCGAGGACCCGGCCTTCGCCGAAGCCGTCTGCGTTTACGATCTGACCAAGGGGCCGCTGCGCGTCGCGACGGCGGTCGACGGCGAGGACCTCCTCGCGCTTTCCTTCCATGCGCATGCGGGCCGCATCTATCATTCGATGACGGACCGTTCGGCGATCAAGGGCAAGATCGACATCGTCGTCGGCGACGCGAACCAGATCGACGCGCTGGCGAGCGCCGATGACGAGGACGCGCCGCCGCAGGAAGTGCGGCTCACGGCGCCGACGAAGCGGGGCTTCGTGCTCATCCGCTCCTTCGCCAAGCGCCCTTCCGATCAGGAGCGCGCCCGCAACCGCCTGCGCGCCGTGACCTGCCAGCGTTTCGATCTGCCGCAGGGATAGTCGTTCATTTCGCGCGCATGCGATGAAAAAAGACGATGCTCGCCGCCGCGCGCATGGCGGACGAGCGCAGCAGCAGATTGAACGCCGTGTCGCTTTGGAAATTGTCATAGGCCCAGCGCAGCGCGCGCTTCATCCGAAAACGCGGATAGGATTGCGGCAGCCATATCGCGGGATCGTCGCCGCGGCCGGCGAGAAAGTCGGCGATCGCCATGCCCGCCGCGCGTCCGTGTCGTAAGGCCGTGTGAATGCCGCCGGCGGTAACTGGCGACACCATGCCGGCGGCGTCGCCGACGAGCAGCGCGCGCGGCGCCGCCAGCGGCGAAACAAGGCCGCCGCAGGGAATGAGTCCCGCTCGAACATTCGTCGGCGCGCGGTGGCGAAAATCCGCGATGGGCGCGATTTTACATAGAAACGCCTCCATCGCGCTCTTTGCGGCGGCGGCGGAGCCCTCGCCGAATCTTCGGGCAAGTCCGACTTGCGTCACGCCGACGCCGCTCACAAGCCAGCCGATATATCCCGGCGCCAGACGACGGTCGATGAAGCAATGCAAACGGTCGCAGGCGTCGAAATCGACGCTTTCATATTCATGCTCGACGCCGAAGATGAAGCGACGGTTTTCGCCGAGCGCGAGCGTCTTCGCGACATGCGACTTCGGCCCGTCGGCGCCGACGAGGTAGCAAGCTTCGCTTCCATCCTCCAGCGCATAGCCGTTCGCCGTCGCCTTTCCGCCCGTGAAGACCGCGCCATATTGAATGCGCGCGCCGGCCTCTTCGCATCGGCGCGCGAGCAAGCGCATCAGCGCTGGCGTGTCGGTCGCAAGAAAATAATAGCCCGGCGCGGAGAGATCGACGCTGCGCATGTTCGGCGCATAAAGCCGCACGCCGTCGATGCGCCGGGCGACGCGCTCCGGCAGCGGCCCGAGCCAATCGAGTTCGTCCACGACCTCGCGAACGAGAATGCCGGTCGTATGCGGCTTCTCACCGGCCTCGGATTTGCGTTCGATGATCGTCGCGGGGAAGCCGCGCTCAGCGAGCGCCTGCCCGCAGGCCAGTCCGCCGAAACTCGCGCCGACAATGGCGACGGGCGCGGTCAGACTCAATTGCCGTCGTTCGGCAGTCCCGGCAGCGGCAGGATTTCGATGCCTTCTTCGAGCAGCGCCTTGGCTTCCTCGAATGTCGCGTGGCCGCGGATCGCCCGCCGCTTCGCCGCGCCCTCTTCTATGGCGCGCGCCTCCTGCGGAAAGCGCTCGCCCACGTCTTCCGTCTGCGTGACGACCTCTTCATGCAGTTCGCGCAATTTCGCGCGCAGCTTTTTCGCCGCTTTGTCGCGCGGGCGCGCGACGCTCGGCGCCATCACGTCGCGGGAGATTCCCGTCGAATCGCAGAAGGGGCAGGCGATCCGTCCATCGGCGGCCTGCGCCTCGAAGGTCGCGCTGTCGCGAAACCAGCCGTCGAAGCTATGGCCCGCGTCGCAGATGAGCGAATAATGGATCATGCGGGCGCTCCGCCGGCGAGCAGCGGATCAAGCCCGCCATCCTGGTCCAGGGCATAGAGGTCGTCGCAGCCGCCGATATGTCGGCCGTCGATGAAAATCTGCGGCACGGTCGTGCGTCCGTCGGCGCGCTCGCTCATGCGGCGGCGTCCGAGCGGGTCCCAGGCGACGGAGATTTCCTCGAACGTAACGCCCTTTTGCGTCAGCAGCTTCTTGGCGGCCTTGCAATAGGGGCAGGTGGGCGTCGTGTAGATTTCGATGCGGGGGGCCATGGCGGGCTTATACGCCAGCGTCTAGGCGCTTGTCACGGCCCGCGCGAAAACGAGGAGGTCGACCCGCGCGGCGCCGGCCCTGAGCAGGGCGCGGGTCGCGGCGTTGGCGGTGGCGCCGGTCGTCAGCACATCGTCGACGAGCACGACGTTACGCCCGGCGATCGCGGCGGCGCGCTCCGGCGCGACTCGGAAGGCGCCCGAGAGATTGGCGGCGCGCTGCGCCCGCGACAGGCCGACCTGCGGCGCCGTGGGCTTGACGCGCAAAAGCGCCATGGTCTCCAAAGGCACGGCGCTCTCGCGCGAAATCGCCTGCGCCAGCGCGGCGGACTGGTTGAAGCGGCGCGAAAGAAGCCGCAGCCGATGCAGCGGAATGGGGACGAGAACGTCGGCGTCGCTTAAGAGCTCCGCCCCGGCGCGCGCCATCCAGCGGCCGATGGGCCGGGCGAGCTCCAGCCGGTCGTAATATTTCAGGCGATGCGCGAGGAGCCGCGCCTTGTCGCTGTCGTAACGGGCGACCGCCCGGGCGCGTCCGAAGGCCGGCGGATTGGCGGAAGCCTCGAGCGAAATGAGTCCCTTCTGTCCGAGATCTTGATCGAAGGGCGTTCCAAGGCGCTCGCAATAGGGTCGTTCGATGAAGGCGATCTCGCGCCAGCATTCGGCGCAGATCGCGCCCTGGGTCGCGACCGCCTTGCGGCAGACGAGGCAGGAGGGCGGATAGACAAGATCGAGAAGCGCATTCCCCGCCCCTGCAAGGAGCTGAAAGAGGCCCAGTTCCGGGCGCCGCGCCATCGGTCGAAACCCGCTCAATCCGCTTTTCCAATTCAATATTCGCCGGCGCGTCGCGCCGCTGAAAGATCCATCGCTCACATTCTTTAGGAAATCAGGGGTTGAGCGCAGGCGGAACCTTAACGCATCGTATGGATCAGGAAAAGAATCGGCCGCAGGTCGCCGCGCCTGTTGGCAATTCGCCGCTATGTCCGAATTGGAGCTCAACAGGAGATTGAGGCGTCATGGAAGAGTTTCACACGATCTTCGTCATCTCCTGCATCGCCGTTCTCGCGCCGCTCCTCAATCGAATTCCGGTTTTTGCGCGCGCGCCGATCGTCGCCATCGAACTTCTTTTGGGCATGCTTGTCGGCCCAAGCGGAGCCGGACTGGTGAGCGCGGACGGCGCTTTGGATTTTCTCAGGGAATTTGGGCTCGTCTATCTGTTTTTTCAGGCTGGCTTCGAGTTCAATCAGAAGGAAATAAGCGGCAAGCCGCTTCGACTAGGGCTTTATGCATGGCTCGCGTCCGCGAGCCTTTCGTTCGTTATTTCCGGACTGCTTTACCTTGTCGGCCTCGTGGAGGCGCCGCTTCTCGTCGCGCTGATCTTGCCGACCACGGCGTTCGGCATCCTCATCCCGATGTTGCGGCAGGCCGGGCGTCTCGAGGATGAATTCGGACGCTATGTCCTTGGCGTGGCCGCCGTCAGCGAACTGGGGCCGCTCATTCTCGCATCGATCGTCCTGGCGGGACACAATCATCATCTCCACCAGACGCTGCTGAGCGCGGCGTTCATCGCCATGGGACTCGCAATAATTTTCTTTCTCAAATCGGCCCGCTCCGAACGACTGGCGGAAAACATCGTACAATGGCTCGGCGACAGCGAACTGCTTCCCATTCGAGTGTCGCTGGTGGTTCTACTGGGATTCGTCTCGTTCGCCGACAGGCTGGGCATGGAGCTTGTGGTCGGCTCCTATATGGCCGGCATGGCCATCGCGGTCCTTGTGCGCGGCACACGGGCGGAAATTCTCAAGGAGCGGTTGACGGCGATCGGCTCCGGCTTTCTCATCCCTCTGTTTTTCATCGAGAGCGGCGCGGCCTTCGATTTCCCCGCGCTCGTCGCGAGCCCCGCCAGCGTTGCGCGCTTCGTGGTTTTTTGCGCGGCGTTCCTGCTCATCCGCGCGGCGCCGCTGAATCTATTTCGAGGAACGCTGGCGGAACGGGAGATGTCGGCGTTGGGGCTGTTGTCCTCAACCACGCTCTCGCTCGTCGTCGCGCTGACTTATCTCGGGGTGAGCAGAGGTCAGATGACGCCCGAGACGGCCTCGGCGCTTGTAGGAGCCGCGATGGTGAGCGTCACGGCGTTCCCGACAATGGCTTTCTTGCTTCTCGGGACGCATCAACCTTCGCGCCTTGAGAATGGCGTATCCTTTGTCGCTCTCGCCGTCGCCGATTGGTTCTCGCTGCAAGCGTCAAGCGCGTTAGCCAAACTTCCCCCTCGATGGCTCGACGAACTGCATGTTTTCGAGCGGCGGATTCGGGATCTGTTCAGCCGCTCCGCAAAATAGGATGAGGGGCTGTGCTCGTACTTCAGGCCGGGGGTTTAGCCGAGCCTGATGCGCGCTTGACGCGACCGCGCGCGTCAGCCGAGCAGGCCGCCCGGCGCCGGCGCCAGCGGATTGTCGGCGAGCGCCTGCGCGTCGGGACGATCCGGCGCCGGCTGATTGACCAGCGCGCCGTAGAGGCCATGGACGAAAGCTTCGTCGAGGTCTTTCACGATGAAGACGATGCGCGTGCGCCTGTCTCCGTCTGGCCAGGCCTCCAGGCGATGCGGCGGATGAAAGACATGCTGCACGCCATGGATGGCGACCGGCCGCGCAGGATCGTCGGCGAGCGCGACGATTCCCTTGACCCGCAACATGCGCGGGCCCTGCGTATGGCGCAGCAGGTCGATGAAAATATCGAAGGAGGCGGGGGTCAGCGCCGCGTCGGAAGAAAAGCAGAAGGCGCGTATATGCGCGTCATGTCGATTCGCGTCGTGATGATGATGCGCATGGCCGTGATGGTCGTGATCGTGACGATGCGCTTCCTCCTGCGCCGCCTCGACGGCTTCGGCGTTCAGCCATTCCTTCACGCGCGGCGTTTTGGTTTCCGGGTCGTAAAGTCCGCAATTGAGCAGCGCTTCGGGCGTCGCCTCGCCTTTGGCGGCGTCAAGCTGGCGCGCGCCGGGATTGAGCCGCGCGAGGCGCTCTTTTAACGCCGCGAGTTGCGCGGCGCCCTCGGGGAGATCGCTCTTCGTAATAACCAGCCGGTCGGCGACGGCCGCCTGTCTCACCGCCTCCTCATGCGCGTCGAGCGTCGCTGTGCCATTGACGGCGTCGATCAGCGCGACGACGCCGTCGAGCCGATAGCGCATCGTGAGGTACGGGTGATACATGATGGCGTGCAGGATCGGCGCGGGATCGGCGAGGCCGGTCGTCTCCAGCACGACGCGCTTGAACGGCCTGATGCGGCCATTGTCGAGACGGCGCAGCAGGTCTTCGAGCATATTCACGAGATCGCCGCGGATCGTGCAGCAGACGCAGCCCGAACTCATCAGCACCATGTCGCCGTCGATCTTCTCGATGAAGAGATGATCGAGGCCGATCTCGCCGAACTCATTGATGAGGACGAGCGTGTCGGCGAGTTCGGGCGCCGCGAGCAGGCGGTTGAGCAGCGTCGTCTTGCCGGCGCCGAGGAAGCCGGTGACGATGGTGAGCGGGATCGGCGGCGGCGCCGGGCGCGAGGCGCGCGCAGCCGCCGCCGGCGTCGGATCGTTCACTGCGTTTGAACTCGCTTTAGCTCTTGCCCTGATCGGCGGCGGCGCGGACCTTCGCCGGCTGCGGCTTATGCGCGACGGCGGGCTTCTCGGCGTTTTGCGCGTCGGCGCCCTGCGGCGCAACGCTTTTTTTGGCCGAGGCCTTCACGCGCTTGGGCTTCGCCGTTTCGCTGGGCTGCGCCGTCTCGGCGGCCTCCGCGCCTTTTTCCTCGCTGGCCTTCGCCGTCTGCTTGCGCTGAGCCGCCGCGGCGGCCTTCGCATGTTTGCCGCGTCGCATCGATATGGCGTCGGGCGCCGCGCGGCTGATCGGCGACGCCTCCGCGTCGCCCGGTTGCGGCTGGGGCGCGGCGTAAGCGGCGAGATCGGGCT
>NZ_JAZHYN010000042.1:0-28952 GCF_036576025.1 Methylocystis borbori
GCGGCGCGGGAGCGCCGGCTCCTGTTTTAACGGGTTACGCGCCTCGACCCGCGCGGCGACGGCCGCAGGAGGCGGCGCTGGCGCGCGGGCGCTGTCGGCGTAGCGGTCATGCGGCGCCTCGTCGAGCGCGAGATCGACGCCGCTCTCGACATGCCAGTCGAGAAGGGCGAGAAGCGCGCGACGATCGAGACCATCCTGCATGGCGCCAATCTAAACTATTTTCCGCCTTGGCGGCGCCAGGAACGGATGGCCAATCTTCAAATGGCCGACTATGCCAAAGCCGCCGCCGCTTGCTTGTGACATCGGGACCGCCGTAGCATCGACCTATTGCCGACTGGGGCCTCTGCCCCACTCATTACGATCGACATTGGAGACGCGCGATGCCGCTTAAGAATTATTCATTGCTCAAGGGTCGTCCGATCAACAACCGCCTCGGGAGCGGCGCCAATCCTCACTATCAGGTGCTGATCTCCGACGGCGCGGATCAATATCGCATCGCCGTCAATGTGCAGTCGAGCGACGGCAGCGAGGTGGAATATCTCGTGCGGTCGCGCTTCGATCACCCGATCACCGAGCAGTTGCTGGCGTTCGAGGACGGCCTGCATCGCCTTCCAAGCGCGCCCGGCGGCGTGGCGCTCGACTTCATTCGCGGCAATCTCGCGCAGCCATGGGAATTCAAGCCTCTGCCGCTGTCAGCGCCGGGGCCCGACAATGACCTCAACGAAAAGGTCGATTCCTATGTGCAGCGGGCGATGGCCGACGAAGCGTCGACGATCTACGCCTTCGGCGAAAGCTGGGGACCGGAGACGAAAGCCGACAAAATTTTCGGCTTCCGGCCCGGTCGCGGTATCCATGACATTCATTTCAACCAGGGCAATCCTCCCGGGAGCTTCGCGGCGTCGAACGGCCCCTGGCAGGACGGCGGGCTGATCTTCCATTTCCCGACATCAAGCCAATGGTCGGCGGTTTTCCTGAAATTCCAGACGCAGGCCTGGCATTCCGACGATCACAGCGGCGAGCCGATCGTCTCCCCGACGCCGGTCGAGCGCGACCGCATTCCCCCTTTCGACGCGCCCGACGGGCTGGTGCGCATCGTCGCCGCGCTCGTCAACGACGTGAATTCGCCGGAGCAGGAAACGGTGACGTTGCTCAACACCGCGGACGTGCCGGTCGATCTTTCCGGCTGGACGCTGCGCGACAAGAACAAGAACGCCATGCCGCTCTCGGGCCAGATCGCTGCCGGCGCGACGACGGTCGTGAATGTCGCGGCGCCTGTCTCGCTGTCGAACCGGGGCGGCATTATCACGCTCGTCGACGGCAACGGCGTGAAAGTGCACGGCGTTTCCTACACGCGCGAGCAGGCGCGCCAGCCGGGACGGACGATTCCCTTCCAGCAATAAGGCCAATCCATCCCGGATGTCATTCCCGACGCTTCGCGTCAGCGAAGCGATCGGGAATCCAGAAGACGCCGAGCGCTCTTGGGAAGGTTCTGGATTCCCGGTCAGGCCTTCGGCCTGCCGGGAATGACAGTCGTTCAGCAGCAGCGAAAGGCGCGTTCGCCATTGCCGCCAAAACGCGCGCTCTCGCGCGCGCGGAAAAATTCCTTGCGCGTCATGATCGGCGTTCCGTCGTGGCGCGCGCGAATATGCGCGACATAGGCGTCATAGTCGCCCTGCCCCACCATGAGCCGCGCGCCGTCGCGGAGCTTGCGCGAGAGCTTGGAGAGATCAAGCCCGGGCAGGCCGCAGATCGTGCAATTCATCTTCGGTCTCCCGGGTCGTGACATGCTGCGCCGCGCGCGCGGCGCGAATGGCGTTGATCGCGAAGGCGAGCATCGCCATGACGAGCGTCGCATAGATCGCGCATAAGGAGGCGTCGACATAATCGTTGAAGATCACGCGCTGCATCTCGGCGAGAGTCTTCGCCGGCGCGAGCAATCGCTCTTTCCCGGCCGCCTCGGCGAATTTTCTGGCGTGGGCCAGAAAGCCGATGCGAGGATCCTCATGGAAAATCTTCTCGAAGGCGGCGGTGAGCGTGCAGATATAGAGCCAGGCCGTTGGGACGATGGCGACGAAGGCGTAGCGCTCGCGCTTCATGCGATAGAGCACCACGACGCAGAGCGTCAGCGCGATCGCCGCGAGCATCTGATTGGCGATGCCAAAGAGCGGCCAGAGCGTATTGATGCCGCCCAATGGATCGATCACGCCCTGAAAGAGAAAATAGCCCCAGCCGGTCACGACGAGGCCCGTCGCGATAAGATTTGGCCCCAAGCCTTCGTATCGCCAAAGGCGGGAAAGAAAGCGCCGGCGAGGTCCTGGATCATGAAGCGCGCGACGCGCGTGCCCGCGTCGAGCGTCGTGAGAATGAAGAGCGCCTCGAAGAGGATCGCGAAATGATACCAGAAGGACATGGTCGCCGCGCCGCCGACTACGGACGAAAGGATATGCGCCATGCCGACGGCGAGCGTCGGCGCGCCGCCGGCGCGCGACAGAATGCTCTTTTCGCCGACCTGCTCGGCGACGCCGGTAAGCGTCTCGGGCGTCACGGCGAAGCCCCAGGAGGAAATCGTCGCGGCGGCGGCGTCGGGCGTCGCGCCAATGACCGCGGGCGCGGCGTTCATCGCGAAATAGACGCCGGGATCGAGCACGCTCGCGGCGATCATCGCCATGATGGCGACGAAGGACTCCATCAGCATGGCGCCATAGCCGATGAAGCGCGTCTGCGTCTCGTCGCCGATCATCTTCGGCGTCGTGCCGGAGGCGACGAGCGCATGGAATCCCGACACCGCGCCGCAAGCGATGGTGATGAAGAGAAAGGGGAAGACGCTGCCCGCGAAGACCGGCCCGGTTCCGTCGATGAAGCGGCTCACCGCCGGCATTTGCAGATCGGGCCGCACGATGAAGATGCCCGCCGCGAGTGAGAAGATCGTGCCGATCTTGAGGAAGGTCGAGAGATAGTCGCGCGGCGCGAGCAAGAACCAGATGGGCAGGACGGAGGCGATAAAGCCATAGGCGATGAGCATGAAGGCGAGCGTCTCGGCCTTATAGGTGAAGAGCGGCGCAAGCGCCGCGCTCTCCGCGACCGTGCGCCCCAACGCGATGCTGGCGATGAGCAGGACGAAGCCGAGCAACGACATTTCCAGGATGCGGCCCGGCCGCAGATAGCGGCCGTAGACGCCCATGAGAATGGCGATGGGCAGCGTCGCCATGACCGTGAAGGAGCCCCAGGGGCTGTTGGCGAGCGCCTTGACGACGACAAGCCCGAGCACCGCAAGCAGAATGATCATGATGCTCAAAATGCCGACCATGGCGACGAGGCCGGGAAGCGGCCCCATCTCGGTCTTGATGAGATCGCCGAGCGAGCGGCCGTCGCGCCGCGTCGAAATGACGAGCACCAGAAAATCCTGCACGGCGCCGGCGAAGATGACGCCGGCAAGTAGCCACAGCGTTCCCGGCAGATAGCCCATCTGCGCCGCGAGCACCGGACCGACGAGCGGTCCCGGCCCTGCGATGGCCGCGAAATGATGGCCGAACAGCACCCATTTATCGGTCGGCACATAGTCGAGCCCGTCGTTGCGGCGAAGCGCCGGCGTGCGCCGCCGCGCGTCGAGCTGCAGAACGCGAAAGGCGATGAAGCGGGAATAAAAGCGATAGCCGATGGCGTAGACGCCGATCGCCGCCGTCACCATCCACATGGCGTTGACGGTCTCGCCGCGCGAAAGCGCGAGCGTATAGAGCGCGAAAAGCGTGAGCGCGAAGACGGGCGCCCAGATGAGCAGGGTCTTGATGCGTCCGCCGCCGGCCGTCATGGTCAAGGACATCTATTCCCTCCGCGAGAGCTTTCGTCGCGGACCGAAACTTATAATTTCCCGAGCGTCAAGAGATCGGGGGCGCCGGCGCAATATTTCTCTTCGTTCGTCAAGCGATCGCGGGGCCCGGTCACACTAGCGAAATGGCCCGACGTCCATAGTGCCGATCAACAATGAGGAGCGACGCAGATGGAACAAAGCGTCTCGACTTCGGGCGCTGAAAGGCGCGCGCATAAAACGACGGTCCAGGGATATATCGACGAACAACCGCTGTGGGTCGATGGGACGATCGCTCCCCCTTCGCCTTTGACGGGGATGCAGCGGCGCATCTGGTGGCTGTCCGTCGCCGGCAAGTTTTTCGAGGGGCTGGTCGTGTTCATGACCGGCGTCGCCTTGCCTCTGATCGTCAAAGAATTCGGCCTCAGCGCCGCGGAGCACGGCATGGTCGGCGCCGCGACATTGTTCGGCATTCTGATCGGCGCCAGCGCATTGGGCGGACTGTCCGATCATTTCGGCCGCAAACCGCTCTTCATATTCGAAATGATATTGTTCGCCTTTTTTCTGACGTTGATCGTCTTCACGCCAAACTTCCCATGGTTGATCGCGTGCCTGTTCGGCATGGGATTGGCGCTCGGATGCGACTATCCGACCGCTCACCTCATTATCTCCGAAAGCACGCCGACGCACAGCCGCGGCGCGCTGGTGCTTGCGGCGTTCGGATTCCAGGCGGCGGGCGCGCTTATCGGCACCGCCGTTGGCTATCTCATCCTGTCCGCTTATCCTGATCTCGAATCCTGGCGTTGGATGTACGCCACCGCCATCGTCCCGGCGGCGCTGGTCGTGCTGGGACGATTGTTCATCACCGAAAGCCCGCATTGGCTCGCCGTTCGCGGACGCCCGCGCGAAGCCGAGACGACGCTCGGCCGGCTGTTACAGCGCAAGCCGCGCTATCCGAACGACGTCCGGCTCGCCGCTACCGCCGACACAGAAGAGACCAGGCGTTCGAGCGGCTACGCCGCTCTCTTCCGCGGCAAAAATCTGCGCGCGACCGTGCTCGCATCCGTTCCCTGGTTCCTGCAGGACCTTGGAACCTACGGCATCGGCATTTTTACGCCGACGATTCTCGCCGCCGCCGTCGGACATAAGCGCGAGCATGCGCAAAATGTGGCCGATCTCGTTTCCAACGATCTCATCGCCGCCAAA
The DNA here is from genome assembly GCF_036576025.1 of Methylocystis borbori. NCBI lineage: Bacteria > Pseudomonadati > Pseudomonadota > Alphaproteobacteria > Hyphomicrobiales > Methylocystaceae > Methylocystis > Methylocystis borbori. Next base: position 5,012 of record NZ_JAZHYN010000042.1, read on the forward strand.
GGCGCCGCGTTCATCGACATCCTGCTGCTCGTCGGCATATTGGCGGCGGTGCTGCTGGCGGACCGTCTCGGCCGCATTCGGCTGCAGGTCACGGGCTTCATCGGCTGCGCGATCGGCCTGTCCGTCGCGGCCCAATCGGTCCGCTTTGACGGGGCCGCGCGGATGATGCTCATCTTCGCCGGCTTCATGCTGTTCAATTTCATGACCAATCTCGGTCCCAACGCGCAGACCTATCTGATTGCCGGCGAGGTCTTTCCTACAGCCATTCGCGCCAAGGGCGCGGGCTTCGCCGCGTCCTTCGCGAAAATCGGCGCCTGTTTGACAGCCTTCTTGTTCCCCATCCTGCTCGCCGATCTCGGCGCGTCGAGGCTTCTTTACATTCTGGTCGGGACGTCGCTCCTGGGCGCGCTCGTCACCTGGCTGTTCCGCATCGAGACGGCCGGCCTCAGTCTCGAAGCGGTGGGCGGGGACGCCGCCCAAGCGTTGGACAAGGAGGTCTTATAATTTGGCTTGAGTCAGGGGATCTGGCGCGCCGGCGTAATATTTCTCCAGCGCCTGCGCAAACAGCGGCTCTTGAGGCGCGATGGCCGCAAACAAGGTCATCGACGAGCGAAACTTCAGATCGTCGGGATGGCCGAATATTTCGCGCGCGCTCCGGCCCTCAACGCCATTGACGAGGCGAACGCATTCCTTGAGCCGCGGGCCCAATATCGGATGCGCGAAATAGGCGAGAGCCTCTTCCCGCGAACGAATGGCGTAGGCCTGCGCCATGGCGCTGCCGCCGAGGCCCTCGATCTGCGGAAAGACGAACCACATCCAGTGGCTTTGCTTGCGGCCCGAGGCGAGCTCCGCCCGCGCCTGCGCATAGATGGGGTCCTGCGCAGCCACGAAACGCGCGAGATCGTAAGGATCGCCAGAGGCGTCCGTCACTCCGCCGCTTCCGCCGCCAAAGGCGCATAGTTCAAAATCGGCGCGAGCCAACGTTCGGCCTCGCGCGCGTCCATCCCCTTGCGGCGGGCGTAATCCTCGACCTGATCGCGCTCGATCTTGCCGACGCCGAAATAATGCGTCGAAGGATGCGCGAGATAAAGGCCGCTGACGGTCGCCGCCGGCGTCATGGCGAAACTTTCGGTGAGCTTCACGCCCGTGCGTTTCTCGGCGTTCAGCAGCTCGAACAGCGTCGCCTTTTCCGTGTGGTCGGGCTGGGCGGGATAGCCGGGCGCGGGGCGGATGCCGACATAGGGCTCGGCGTGCAGCGCCTCGGGCTCGAAATTCTCCTCATGCGCATAGCCCCAAAATTCCTTGCGCACGCGTTCATGCATGCGCTCGGCGAAGGCCTCGGCGACGCGATCGGCGAGCGCCTTAACCATGATCGAACCATAGTCGTCATTGGCGCGGGCGTAGCGCGCGGCGATCTTCTCTTCCTCGGCCCCGGCGGTGACGACGAAAGCCCCGATATAATCGGCCTTGCCGCTCTCCCTCGGCGCGATGAAATCGGCGAGCGCGAGATTGGCCTTGCCGTCGCGCTTAGGGAGTTGCTGGCGCAGCGTATGCAGCGTCGCGATGGTTTCGTTGCGCGACTCGCCGTTATAGAGCGCGATGTCGTCGCCGATCGAATTCGCCGGCCAGAAGCCGATGACGGCCTTTGGCGTGAACCAGCGCTCCTCGACGACGCGCTTCAGCATCGCCCGCGCATCCTCGTAAAGCGTGCGCGCCGCTTCGCCGCGCTCCGGATCGTCGAGCAGCGCCGGATAGCGGCCCTTGAATTCCCAGGCCTGGAAGAACGGCGTCCAATCGATATAGGGCACAAGCTCGCCGACGTCATAGCTCGCGAAGGCGCGCGCGCCGGCAAAGCTCGGCTTTGCGGGTTCATAATTCGCCCAATCGATTTTATAGGCGTTGGCGCGCGCCTGCGCGAGTCCGACGCGCTGCTTGTCGACTTGCGCGCGCGCATGCGCCTCGGCGACGCGCTCATATTCGGCGCGGGTCTGGGCGATATATTCCTCGCGCGATTTCTCCGACATGAGCGCCTGCGCGACGCCTACGGCGCGGCTGGCGTCAGTGACATAGACCGCCTGGCCGCGCCGATAATTCGGGCTGATCTTCACGGCGGTGTGGACGCGGCTCGTCGTCGCGCCGCCGATGAGCAGCGGCGTGTCGAGCCCTTCGCGCTCCAATTCCGAAGCGACGAAACACATTTCGTCGAGCGAGGGGGTGATGAGGCCGGAAAGGCCGATGAGATCGACCTTCTCCCTCTTCGCCGTCTCCAGAATTTTCGCCGCCGGCGTCATGACGCCGAGATCGATCACCTCGAAATTATTGCAGCCCAGCACCACGCCGACGATGTTCTTGCCGATGTCATGCACGTCGCCCTTCACGGTCGCGAGCAGAATCTTGCCCGCCGTCGAGCGCTCGCTCTTGTCGGCCTCCATGAAGGGCATGAGATAGGCGACCGCCTGTTTCATCACCCGCGCGGATTTGACGACTTGCGGCAGGAACATCTTGCCCGAGCCGAAGAGATCGCCGACGACATTCATGCCCGCCATCAGCGGGCCTTCGATGACGTCGAGCGGCCGCGAGGATTTCGCGCGCGCTTCCTCGACATCGGCCTCGATATAATCGGTGACGCCGTTGACGAGGGCGTATTCGAGACGTTTCTCGACCGTGTTTTCTCGCCAGGCGGCGTCCTTCTCCTGCGTCTTGGCGCCGGCGCCCTTGAACTTCTCGGCGATTTCGACGAGCCGTTCCGTCGAATCGGCGCGGCGATTCAGGACCACATCTTCGCAGAGTTCGCGCAGCTCCGGGTCGATCTCGCCATAGACCGCGAGCTGGCCGGCGTTGACGATGCCCATGTCCATCCCCGCGTGAATCGCGTGATAGAGGAACACCGAATGCATCGCCTCGCGCACGGGCTCATTGCCGCGGAAGGAGAAGGAGAGATTGGAGACGCCGCCGGAAATATGCACATGCGGCAGATCGCGCTTGATGATGCGCGCGGCCTCGATGAAATCGACGCCGTAATTGGCGTGCTCCTCGATGCCGGTGGCGACGGCGAAAATATTGGGATCGAAGATGATGTCCTGCGGCGGGAAGCCCACCTCTTCGGTCAGAATCCTATAGGCGCGCGCGCAGATTTCCGTCTTGCGCGCGAGCGTGTCGGCCTGGCCGGCTTCATCGAAGGCCATGACGACGACCGCCGCGCCGTAACGGCGCACCTTGCGCGCGTCGGCGATGAATTTCTCCTCGCCTTCCTTCAACGAGATCGAATTGACGACGCCCTTGCCCTGCAGGCATTTGAGCCCCGCCTCGATCACCTCGAATTTGGAGCTGTCGACCATCACCGGCACGCGGGCGATGTCGGGTTCGGCGGCGAGAAGGTTCAGGAACTCGACCATGGCGCGCTCGGAGTCGAGCAGACCCTCGTCCATATTGACGTCGATGATCTGCGCGCCATTCGCGACCTGATCGCGCGCGACATCGAGCGCGGTCGCGTAATCGCCATTGGTGATGAGCTTGCGGAACTTCGCCGAGCCGGTGACATTGGTGCGCTCGCCGATATTGACGAAGGGAATGTCTTTCGTCAGCGCGAAAGGCTCCAGGCCGGAGAGCCGCAACAGCGGCTCGATCGCCGGAACGACGCGCGGCGCGACGCCTTTCACCGCGCGCGCGATCGCTCCGATATGGTCGGGCGTCGTGCCGCAGCAGCCGCCGAGAATATTGACGAGGCCAGAGGTCGCGAATTCGCCGACGAGCTCCGCCATATATTCCGGGCTCTCGTCATAGAGGCCGAATTCATTGGGCAGGCCCGCATTGGGAAAGGCGCAGACGCGCGTATCGGCGACGCGGCCGATCTCGGCGATATGCTGGCGCATTTCGCGCGCGCCGAGCGCGCAGTTGAAGCCAATGGAAAAGGGCTTGGCGTGCGCGATCGAATTCCAGAAGGCGACCGCCGTCTGGCCGGAGAGCGTGCGGCCGGAAAGATCGGTGATCGTGCCCGAAATCATGATCGGAAAGCGCGTTCCGACCTCGTCGAACGCGTCTTCGAGCGCGTAAAGCGCCGCCTTGGCGTTCAGCGTGTCGAAAATGGTTTCGACGAGCAGAATGTCGGCGCCGCCTTCGATGAGGCCGAGCGCCTCTTCCTTATAAGCGGCGCGCAATTCGTCGAAAGTGACGCCGCGAAAGCCCGGATTGGAGACGTCGGGCGAAATCGACGCCGTGCGGTTCGTCGGCCCCATGGAGCCGGCGACGAAGCGGCGCACGCCCGTCTTCGCCGCCACTTCGTCGGCGGCCGCGCGCGCGAGCCGAGCGCCTTCGCGATTGAGTTCGAAGACGAGATGTTCGAGCCCGTAATCGGCCTGCGCGATCGAGGTCGAGGAGAAAGTATTGGTCTCGATGATGTCGGCGCCGGCCTCAAGATAAGCGATATGAATCGCCTTGATCGCGCCTGGCTGGGTGAGCGTCAGAAGATCATTATTGCCGCGCAGGTCCTTCGGATGATCCTTGAAGCGTTCGCCGCGAAAATCGGCTTCCTCGAATTTATGGCGCTGGATCATCGTGCCCATGGCGCCGTCGAGAATGAGGATGCGTTGCGCCGCCGCCTCTTCGAGCGCCTTGAGAATTTTCGATCCGTGAGCTTTATCGAAGGTCATACGAGAGCCTTTTCACGCAGCGGACGCACGCCAAGCAGATGGCAGATGGCGAAGACGAGATCGGCGCGATTGTTGGTGTAGAAATGGAATTCGCTGACGCCGGCGCGCGCTAGGCCGATCACCTGCTCGACGGCGGTCGTCGCGGCGACGAGCGCGCGGGTTTCGGGGTCGTCGTCGAGGCCGTCGAAACGCTCGGCGAGCCAGAGCGGCACGCTCGCGCCGGCTTTTCGCGCGAAGCCCGCGACCTGCTTGAAATTGCGGATCGGCATGATCCCCGGCACAATCGGGATTTTTATGCCGCGCGCCAGCGCCTTGTCGAGAAAGCGAAAGTAGACGTCGTTATCGAAGAAGAATTGCGTGATGGCGCGCGTCGCGCCGGCGTCGATCTTGGCTTCGAGCGCGTCGAGATCGCGCTCCACCGAGGCGCTTTCGGGATGGCCTTCTGGATAGGTCGAAACCGAAATCTCGAAATCATGCAGGCGCCGAATGCCGCGCACGAGATCGGTCGAGGTGGCGTAGCCTTGCGGATGCGGCTCGAATGTCGTGCCGACGCCGGTCGGCGGATCGCCGCGCAGCGCGACGATGTGGCGGACGCCCGCATCCCAATAGTCGCGCAAGATCGCGTCGATTTCGTCGCGCGAGGCGGAAACGCAGGTGAGATGCGCGGCGGGCTTCATGTCGGTTTCGCGCACGATGCGCGTCACGATGGCGTGGGTGCGCTCGCGCGTCGTGCCGCCGGCGCCATAGGTGACGGAGACGAAATGCGGCCTGAGCGCCGCGAGGCGGGTGACGCTGCGCCAGAGCTCCGCCTCCATCTCCGGCGTCTTCGGCGGAAAGAACTCATAAGAGATCGCAAATTGGTTCTGCGACGCCATGGGATGAAGGGCGTTGAACATCAGGCGGTCTCGTAGGAAGCGGCGGGAAGGGGATCGGCGACGATGCGCGGATCGCGCGCGAGCCACAGGGAGACGGTGAGCTTGGCCCCGTCCTTCGCGCTCGGCGCGAGGTCGCGATGCAAAACCACCTCTAGCCCGGCCTGGGTCAGGAGATCCGTGACTTCGGCGCCGGCGAAGCCGAGACGCCGATGCGCGTGCTTGTCGCGCAGCGTCTCCTCGTCATGGGGCGCGAAATCGACGACGAGCAGGCGCCCGCCTGGCGCCAGCACCCGCGCCGCCTCGCGCAGCGCGCGGCCGGGATCGTCGAGATAATGCAGCACCTGATGCATGATCGCGAGATCGATGGAGTTGCGCTGGATCGGCAGCGCGTAAATATCCGCCTGGCGCAATTGCACATTGGCGAGGCCGGTTTCCTCCAGCCGCCCCCGCGCGACGCCCAGCATGGCGGAAGAGAGATCGACGCCGACGGCCCGCTCGGCCTGCGGCGCGAAAAGCTCCAGCATGCGCCCCGCGCCCGCGCCGAGGTCCAAGAGATTGCGCACCGGCGCGTCGCCGATGGCGTCGCGCATCGCCGCTTCGACGCGCTCCTCGGGCACGTGGAGCGCGCGGATGTGGTCCCATTCCTCTGCATGGGCGGCGAAATAGCGCGCCGCGTTCTCGGAACGGGCGTGGCGAACTTCGGCAAGCCTCGCGCGATCGCCGGCGAGAATGGCGTCGTCCACTTCGAGCCAGGCGACGATGTCGCGCGCGAGCGCCCCCGCAGGGCCCGACGGCGCGAGGCGGAAAAACGCCCAGGCCCCTTCACGGCGGCGCTCGACGAGACCGGCTTCGACAAGAAGCTTGAGATGGCGCGAGACGCGCGGCTGCGATTGGCCGAGGATCGCTACGACCTCGCTCACCGTCAGCTCCGATTGGGCGAGCAGCGCGAGCAGGCGCAGCCGTGTCTCCTCTCCCGCCGCATTAAGGGCGGCGAGCGTCGGCTCCATGGCGAGCTTGGGAGGCGGCCTCAAGGCCTGAACATCAGACATAAAGATATCTATATGCGTCAAATCTGTCCGGCGCAAGGCGGCTGCGACATTTTTGTCGTGCAGCTGTCATGCATCCTCCCTTGACCGAATCGGAAAGCGGGCACATCTTTTTCCTATCGCACCTGCCGAGGCGACAGCGTCGGCAGGCTCGCTCGGGCGGGACCTCGATGCGGACGCGATGAGACAGGCCGGGGCGCAGAGCTGTGTCGCCGGCCGGGTCGACAGCGACAATATTGCGAGAGGAGCATGACGCCACCGGGTCATATGCAGTGACCGGCGTTTCGTTCCGGTCAAATGGCGGTCAGGTTCAGCGCTGACTGTTCCGCCTTATCCTCGAAGACATGTGACATCCCTTCCGGGCGCCCGCGCGCAAAGGCCAAGCGGCGGACGCCCGGCCCAGAAACTGGATCATCCCAGACGCGCTTTCGCATAGGCGAAGCACCGGCCCCGTGAGCTCCCGCGCCACGGGGCCTTCTTTTTGTCCGCCGCTTAAGAGCTCTTCCCGATCACATGGAATCATGTGATCGATAAGGAATCGCTCAAAATCAAAATCCTGGAGCAGGTTCTAATCGAAAAAGTCTGTCAACTTTTTCGGAACCCGCTCTAGGCCGGAGCCTCAGACCGGCGCCGGCGCCTTCTCCTCTTCCCTGGAGCCGACGACTTCGAGGAAGGTCTCGGCCGCCTCCCGCCGCTCGAAGACATGCGGCTGGAGCCCGCGTTTCGCGAGCGCCTCCTTCATCTTGAGGCGCGCAAAGGCGCTCGTGGCGTAGCGCGTCGTCGTCAGATAATAGCGCTGGCTCAAATATTCGATCATCTCGGCGTAATCGTCGTAGAGCGACTCGGCGATGCGCGCGCCGTCGTGATTGACGACGGAATTGACGCGCTTGCCCACCCTCTGACAGGCGGCGACAAGCGCATTGCGCATTTCGTCGATGTCCTTCTTGGTGCGCGCGTTCCAGCCCTCGAGATTGAGGAAGAGGATGTTGCGCGCCGGATCGTAGGATATCCGCTGATCGAGATTGAGATTGAGAAGATCGTTGATCAACTCCATCGGCTCGTCGATGAAGATGCGCTTGTCCATTAATTCGGGGTGCTCGACGATGGGCTTGAAGTCCATATGCGCGAGAATGTCCTTATCGATGTCGATCCCCGGCGCGACCTCGATGAGCTCCAGCCCCTTGTCCTTGAGCTGGAAGACGCAACGCTCCGTCACGTAATAGACGGGCTGCTTGCGCTTTTGCGCGAATTTGCCGGAGAAGGTGATCTGCTCCACGAAGTTGAGGAACTTCTTGTTGCGGCCTTCCTGAAGAATATGAACCTTGCCGTCTTCGATCGCGACCTTGAGCCCGCCATTGGTGAAAGTGCCGGCGAAGACGACGAGCCGCGCGTTCTGGCTGATATTGATGAAGCCGCCGCAGCCATTGAGCCTGCCGCCGAATTTCGACGTATTGACATTGCCCTGCACGTCGCATTCGGCCATGCCGAGACAGGTCATGTCGAGGCCGCCGCCGTCGTAGAAATCGAATTGCTGGTTCTGCTGAATGATCGAATCCGCGTTGGTCGCGGCGCCGAAGCTCGAACCGGACGCCAGCACGCCGCCGATGGCGCCAGCTTCGGTCGTCAGCGTGATGTAAGGCGTGACCTTCTCTTCATTGGCGACGGCGGCGATGCCCTCCGGCGCGCCGACCCCGAGATTGACGACGCCGTTCGGCGGCAGTTCGAAGGCCGCGCGCCTTGCGATCACCTTGCGCTCGTCGAGCGTCATTTTGGGGAGCTTTTCGACCGGCACGCGGATTTCGCCCGAAAGCGCCGGATTATGGATGACGCCATAATTCATGCGGTGCATTTCCGGCGGATCAGCGACGACGACGGCCGAGACGAGAATGCCCGGCACATGCACGTCCTTGGCTTTGATCGAGCCCTGTTCGACGATGCGCTCGACCTGGGCGATAACGAGGCCGCCATTATTATGCGCGGCCATCGCCTGGGCGAGATTGTCGAGAACGAGCGCCTCCCGCTCCATGCTGATATTGCCTGAAGGGTCCGCCGACGTGCCGCGGATGAAGGCCACATCGATCTTGGTCGCCGTATAGAACAGCCATTCCTCGCCCTCGACCTCGACGAGCTTCACCATGTCCTGCTTGGTGCGTTCATTCACCTTGCCGCCGCCGAAACGCGGATCGACATAGGTGTAAAGGCCGACCTTGGAGAAGAGGCCCGGCTGGCCGCCGGCGCAGGCGCGATAGAGCTGGGAGATGACGCCTTGCGGGAGATTATAGCCGCAAATTTTATTCTCCTGCGCCGCCTGGGCGACTTTGGGCATGCGGCCGAAATTGGCGGCGATGACCCGGCGCAGCAACCCCTCGTGATGAAAGCGGCCGGTGCCGAGGCCCTTCGAGTCGCCCGCGCCCGCCGTCATGATGAGCGTCAGGTCGCGCGGACGCTGCGTCTCGACGAAGCGCTTCTCCAGCGCGGCGTGCAGCGCTTCGGGAATGCAGCTTTGGACAAAGCCCGTGGTGGTCACGACGTCATTGTCGCGAATGAGCGCGATCGCCTCGTCGGCGGTGATGACCTTATTATTCGCCATTTCCTTAAGCTTCCCCTCGCTCGCCCCACTCTTTGGTTGCGGATCTTCAACGTCGCCGCGGCGGTGGGCTTTGTGCACGAAAACAAAGATCAAACCGTAGAGACCGCGTCAATCTTTCGCAATAGCGGCGATGCGCCGCAGAGCAGCAGTTCGCATGCGGCGATGCGGGAAGAAAAGGGCGAGCTTCCGCTCAGTCGCCGCGATAGACGCAGCCCTCGAAACAAGAGTCGCGGAAGACGCCGACCTCGGCGAGGCCCGGCAGCGTCGCCGCAAGATCGCGCCAGATATAGAGGCAGAGATTTTCGAGCGTCGGCTTTCCCAGGCCATTGAGGTCATTGAGAAAGGAGTGGTCGAGGCGCTCGCGCAGCGCGGCGAGCGCGCGGCCAAGCTTGCCGAGATCCATCACCCATTCGTCCTCCGCATTGGGCGCGCCGCGCAGCGTGACGCGCACGCGGAAGGAATGGCCGTGAATATTGCGATATTTGCCGCCCGTCGGATGATCCGGGTCGTAAAGCGCATGCGCCGCCTCGAAATAGAATTCTCGAAAAATCTCGAAACTCGCCACCGTCACTTCACCCCGATCGCCTTATGGGTCTGCAGCGACAGGCGCCAGCGCGGATGCGCGAGGCAATAGTCCACCGCCGCCTTCGTATTGCGCAGAATGTCCGGCCCGTCCATGGGCTGCAGCAGAAAATGGAGGAAATCCAGGCTCTCGTATCGCGCCGGATCGTCCCCCTCTTGCGGATAGACGAGCTTCAGTTCGTCGCCTCTGGTTTGCGCGAGCGGCGCCCCGGCCTTGGGCGAGACGCAGATCCAGTCGATTCCCGCCGCCACCGGCAACGCGCCATTGGTCTCGATCGCGATCTCGAAGCCGCGCCGATGCAGCGCCGCGATCAGCGCGTCGTCGACCTGCAACATCGGTTCGCCCCCGGTCAAAACGGCGAAGCGGGCGTCGCGCGCCGGACCCCAGAGCGCGGCGAGATGGGCGGCGAGCGTGTCGGCGTCGGCGAATTTGCCGCCGCCTTCTCCCGCATAGCCCACGAAATCCGTATCGCAGAAGCGGCAGAGCGCCTCAGCGCGATCCTCTTCGCGGCCGCTCCAGAGATTGCAGCCGGCGAAACGGCAGAAGACGGCGGCGCGGCCGGCGTTCAGGCCCTCGCCCTGCAGCGTCTTGAAAGCTTCCTTGACGACATAAGCCATTGCCGTTCGCTCTAGCCCGGTCGCCTGACAGGGTCCAGCGAAAGCGGATCAGCCGTTTTTCGGCAATTGGTCGTCCTTGCCGTCCGGCTCGGCCGGCGGCTGCGGGCGCGGATCAAGACTGCGGATATAGGCGACGATGTCGTCGATTTCCTTACGCGACAGATGCATGTCGGGCATCGGCGGATGTGGGTCGATGAGGAAATTGGCGAGCTTCTTGCGGTCGACCTGCCGCTTGGCGACCTCGAAGAAGGAAGGGGCGTCGGCCGAGGCGGCGGTCTGGTCGGCGGCCACGACATGACAGCTCGCGCACCAGCGCGTCGCGACGACAGCGCCGCGCCGGGCGTCGCCCGCGGCAAGCGCGGAGCCGACGGCGGCGGCGCAGGCCGTGGCGAGGATCGTGGCGGCGATGGCGCGTCGAAGCTCCATGGAGAGTTTTCCTTACGACAGAGACGGCGATTCGACCGCATGAAAGCACAAGTCCCGCATGCCGGTCATCCGCGCAGTGTTTCGGGCATTGCGTCATGGCGACGCGGTCCGCGTTCATTTCCTTATCGGACCGTGGCGTTTGCGTCACAATCCATGTGCTTTCCATGCAACAATACAAAAGTTTGCGGGCCGCCGCTTACTCTTTGCGTTCCAAGCCCCTTTTCAGACACAAAAGCTCGGCTAAGGTCGTCAAGTCACAAGCTCATTCGAGATGCGGAGACGCCCGCCGAAAGCAACCTTGCTTTCCGGCGGCAGGGTCCTTCTTTCCTTCTCGCGGGACGGCGGGTGACGGCTGGCGTTAAGAGCCTTTGGGCGTCGGGCGTCTTCTGGGCAGGAAGTTGGATCGGTCATGATCGAGTCATCGCATAGGGGTCTGCGATCGGCCGCAAGGCTGGGCAGGGGGCGCGCGACTCTGCCGGCGTGGCTGGCGGCGGCGAGCGCCGCCATGCTGCTGACGGCCTTCGCCGCGCCGGCGCCGGCCCTCGACGCGACCAAGGCGGAATCCGCCGCCACGGCCTCCAAGCCGCTGCCGATGTTCAAGGACCCGCGCGCCGCCCTGCGCGCCGGGCTCGAAAGCTATCACGCGGGAGACGCCGCGACCTCCATCCCGGCGCTGCGCTACGCCGCCGAGGGCGGCGAGCCGCTTGCGCAATGGAAACTCGGCCGGATGTATGCGGACGGCGACGGCGTCGCCCGCGACGACGCCAAGGCCTATGAGTATTTCTCGCGCATCGTCGAGCATTTCGCCGACGACGAACCCGACCCGCAGGAGCAGTCGCTCGCGGCGAGCGCCTTCGTCGCCGTCGGACTCTATCTGCTCGACGGCTCGCCAAGCGCGAAGATCAAGAAGGACCCCGACCGCGCCTTCGAGCTGTTCCGCTATGCGGCGACTTATTTCAGCGCCGCCGACGCGCAATATCATCTCGGCCGCATGTATCTCGACGGCGTCGGCGTGAAGAAGAACATGCGCCAGAGCGTCGCCTGGCTGGAGCTCGCCGCGCGCAAGGGCCATCCGCAGGCGCAGGCGCTTCTCGGGCGGCTGATCTTCAGCGGCGAAGCCGGCGGCGAGCCGCAGCGCGCGCGCGGCCTGATGTATCTGACGCTCGCCCGGGACGCCGCCGCAGGCGTCGAAAGCGAGCAATGGATCGCCGATCTTTACGCCGACGCGCTGAAGACGGCGAGCGAAGCCGACCGCAAGGCGGCGGTCGCCATGCTCGAAGGCTATTTGCGCGCCCGCAACTAAATTTGAGAGGCGGTTCTCAAGCCGCGGCGAGATCGGCGTAGATCGCGACGTGATCGGAAGGCTTGTCGCCGGCGCGCATCGCCTTGGCGATGTCGACGCGCGCGAGCCGGTCGGCGGCGCGCGGCGACAGCAGCAGATGGTCGATGCGCAGGCCTTTGTTCTTCTGCCAGGCGCCGGCCTGATAATCCCAAAAGGTGTAAAGGCCCGGCGCATCGGTCGTCGCCCTCAGGGCGTCGGCGTAGCCGAGATTGAGGAGGCGCTGGAAGGCGGCGCGGGTCTGCGGCAGAAATAAAGCGTCGCCCATCCAGGCCGAAGGCTCATAGACGTCGCCGGGCGCCGGAATGACATTGTAATCGCCGGCGAGAACGACGCTCTCCTCGAGCCGCAAAAGCGCCGCCGCATGGCGCGTCAGAGCCTCCATGAAGGCGAGCTTGTAAGGATATTTCGGCGTATCCGGCGGATTGCCGTTCGGCGCATAAATGGAGGCGACGCGGGTCGCGCCGCCGGCGCCGTCGGAAACGACGGCCTCGATGTAGCGCGACTGCGCCTCGCCGTCGAAGCCGGGCAAGCCGATCGTGACGTCGTCGAGCGGCGATTTGGAGAGGATCGCGACGCCGTTGAAGGTCTTCTGCCCGTGGATGGCGACATTATAGCCGGCGTCTTCGATTTCCAGGCGCGGAAAGGCGTGGTCTTCGCATTTCGTCTCCTGCAGGCAGAGCGCGTCCGGCGCCGCTTCTTTCAGGAAGGCGAGCAGCGGCTGAAGGCGCTGACGAATCGAATTGACGTTCCAGCTCGCGATGCGCAAGACCGACTCCCTAGAGCGCTTCCCGATCACATGGAATCATGTGATCGATAAGGAATCGCTCAAGATCAAAATGTTAGAGCAGGTTCTCATCGAAAAAGTCTGTCAACTTTTTCGGAACCTGCTCCAGCGGCGCGACGCCGCCCTGACGAAGATCGTTTAGTCCAGCCGATAGGCGGCGTGACAGGCGTTGCAGCCTTGCACGACGTGAGACAATTCGGCAAGCGCCGGCCGCATGTCGCCGCCGGGACCGATCTTTTCTGCCTCCTTGGCGAATTTGCTCGCCTGCTCATGCATCGCAAGGCCGAGCGCGCGCATGTCGTCGGGCATATGCTGCGCCATCATCGCCGGCATGGGGCCGAGTTCGCCGCTCTTCGCGGCGGGCTTGCAGGCGGCGGCGTGAGGCGAGCCGAGGCCGAGCTGCGTTTCCGCAACCTTCGCGGCGCCGGCTCCGTCGCCTTTGCCAAGCGCGGCGAGAATCTCGGCGACGGCCTCCGCATGGCCGCGCATATTGGCGAGCATATGCGCGCGCATCGGCGACGGAAGATCCACCTCCTTGCGCGAATCCGTCATCTTCGAGGACATGTCCATATGCGCGCCGTGGCCATGCATATGCATATTATGATCGTCGTCGTGATCGGCGCCCCGCGCGGGGACAAGGGCGATGACGGCGAAGAGCGACAGCGAAAGAACGGCGGCGAAGGCAATTTTTCTATGCGTCATGTTCGTCTCCATGGTCATGCGAAATAGAGCGCGTCTCGCGAACGCCCCGCGTCAGGGTTTTGCCCCCGGCGGCAAGTTGAGCGTCTGTCCGGCGCGCAGTTTTTTCGGATTGAGCGAAGGATTGGCGGCGGCGATGTCGCGCCAGCGGCTTTCTTCGCCGTAGAGTTTCTTGGCGATGGCGCGCAGCGTATCGCCCCGCCCTACCCTGTAAATGGGCGCCGCTTCCGCAACAGGCGGAGCGGCTTCGGTCGGCTGCGCCGCGGCCTGCGGCGATGGCGTCGCCGGAGCCGGCGGCGCGGAATCGACGACCTCGAAACTGCCGCGCATCATGCCCATCCAGCAGCTCCAGGGAATGACCCCGGTCTGCTGCGGCGTGAATTCGATGGTCTGAAGGCCGGGCTTGAGATTGAATTCGAGCTTGAGGGCGGGAACGAGAATTCGGTTGTTGCAGGTCGTGATCTCGGTCGCGTTGATGACCCATTTGACCGGAACCCCGCGCTGGAGCGTAAAATGGTCGGGCTGATAGCCGAGACGGTCGGCGGTCATCTCGATCGTCTGCGTCGCGGGCGGCGCCGTCTCCTCATTCGCCGGCGAAAGCGGCGCGACGATCGCGGGACGTTGCAGGCTTGCAAATAACGACGCGAGATCGGCGCCGGAGCCTGTAAGAATCAATCCGCGATTGATCATCACCGCGCCGAGCGCGACGACAATCACGCCGGACGCCGTCAGCAGACGATGCGTCACGGCGCTGGAGAGAACCGACGCAAGCGCGCCAAAAGCGAGCATCACCGGCAGCGTGCCGAGGCCAAAGACGAAAAGCGTCTTCGCGCCTTCGACCGGGCTGCCGGTTCCGGCCGCCATCACATACATCGCCTGCAACGGGCCGCAGGCGATCATCAATCCATTCAGCAGGCCGATGACGAAGGGCTGATGGCGCCCGCTCGTCTCGCGATTCACCCATCGGTCCAGAGCCGGCGGCAAGCCGAGCCGGAAGCGCCGCAGCGGCGCGAAGAGGCCCAGCATATTGAGGCCGAAGACGATGAGGAAAGCGCCCGCCGCGACGCCGGCGAACCCGCGCAGCATGGGCGTGAAGGCGATGAAGGCGCCAAACCAGCCGAAGGCCGCGCCGATCGTGGTGTAAGAGAGCGTCTTGCCCGCGCCATAGGCGAGATGGGAAAGAATCGACGAGCGCCCCAGGCTCGCGTCTCTCGCGACATAGCTCACGACGAAGCCGCCGCACATGCCGATGCAGTGAAATCCGGTCAGCAGCCCCAAAAGGAAGATAAGGCCAAGACTCATATGACGGGCGACATCGGCTTCGCCCTCGGCGCTGATCCAGCGCGTATCGAAAAGGATGAGCGCCGCGAGTCCCGCGAGAGCAGCCGCGGCGACGGCGAATCTGACGGCGGGCGAGCGGGAGCGCCGCGCCTCTTCCGTCCGGACGACGCGGTATCCGTTCTTCTCCACGCTGTCGCGGATTGCGCCAAAGCTCGTCGCTTCGGGGTCGTAATCGACGACGACCGTCTCTGTCGGATAGTCCGCCGCGACGCGGCGCACGCCGCCGAGCTTCCTCACGGCGGCTTCGATGACGCGCTCGCAGCCATGGCAATGCATGCCGCGCGCATGAAAAGTGATCGCCGTTTCAGTCATGCAAAACGCCTCGCCGCCAGGCGTCATTTCCTATCGATGCCGACCGCCATGCGCCGTGGCCTTAGGCAGGACCGTTTGAAGCGGAAGCGCGCTTACGTCGAGAACGGCCTCGCTCTAGGCGCGGACGGATTTACTCGCCGGCGCGCCTATTTGCCGAGCGTATTGAAGCCCAGCAGCCGATAGGCGGGACAGAAATTGATAAAGGCCGTGGCGAGCGGGACGACGCCGATCAGGCCCCACCACGTTTTAGGGCCGATGAAGATAAGGCTCAAAAGGGCGAGTCCGGCCACGATGCGAATGATGCGGTCGGTTTTTCCAACATTGGCTTCCATGGGGAATCCCCTTCGAAAGATTTTGGGCCGCGCGCGCAGCCGCGCCGACTAGAGGTAAGCATGGAAGACTAACCCTCGCGGCGCGCGCCTTCAGTGACTAAGTCGCTGTCGCGGCGCGGCTCTTCGTCGCGCCCATTCTTGCCGTTCTTGATGTCCTCTTCGTCAAGCTCCAGCCACATGGCGTTGAGAATGGCGAAGGCGCAGGCGAGGCCCAGCCCCAAAATCCACGAAAAGTACCACATGCGGCGGCCTCCCCCTCAATAGTAATAGTCGTCGCCGCGCCGCACCGCCGCTTCGCTCACCGGGCCGCGCAGAACGTAATAGACCCAGCTCGTATAGGCGAGCACGATGGGCAGAAAGACGACGACGACGAACAGCATGAGCGAGAGAGTCGCCTTGCTCGACGAGGCGTCCCACACCGTCAGGCTCTGGCTCGGATGCGTGGACGACGGCAGCAGGAAGGGAAACATGCTGAAGCCCGCCATGGTGACGACGCCGGGGACGGAGAGGCTGGTCGCAAGCAAAGCGAGGACCCTGCCGCCCAGCGCCAGCGCCAGCGCGCCGAGGAGCGCCCCCGCATAGGCGGCGGCGGGCGCCGCGATCATCCAGGGATAGGCGCGATAATTGTCGAGCCAGGCGCCCGCCTCCCGCGTCACTGTCTTGAGAAGCGGATTCGCCGGCCCCGCCGGATCGACGGCGCTCGCGATGCGAAAGCCCTCGACGCCGACCATGGTCCAGAGGCCTGCGGCTGAAATCAGGAGCACGAGCAGGATCGCGGCGAAGGCGCCGCAGCGGCGCGCGCGCGCCGCGACCTCGCCTTCGCTCTTGACGCTCAGCCAGGCCGCCCCCTGCATGACCAGCATAGCGACGCTGACGAGGCCGCAGAGCAAAGCGAAGGGATTGAGCAGGCCGAGCAGCCCGCCTTCATAGAAGACGCGCATCGTCTGATCGAAATGGAAAGGCGCGCCCTGCAGCAGATTGCCGAAAGCGACGCCGAAGATCAGCGAGGGAACGAAGCCCGAGACGAAGAACAGCCAGTCCCAGCTTTCGCGCCAACGAGGCGACTCGCGCTTGGAGCGGAAGGTGAGCGCCACCGGCCGCAGGATGAAGCCGAGCAGCACGAGCAGCATCGCCAGGTAAAAACCCGAGAAGGAGACGGCGTACAGCGGCGGCCAGGCGGCGAAGACGGCGCCGCCGCCCAGAATGAACCAGACCTGATTGCCTTCCCATACCGGGCCGATCGTATTGATGGCGACGCGCCGCTGGGCGTCGCCGCGTCCGACGAAAGGATGCAGCATGGCGACGCCGAGGTCGAAGCCGTCTAGAATGGCGAAGCCGACGAGCAGCGCGCCGAGCAGCGCCCACCAGATGAGACGAAGCGTCATATAATCGAACATCGAACGCGCCTTTCTCAGTTGGCCGGGTGCGGCCCGATGCGCACATATTTGACGATGAGCGCGACGTCGACGATGGCGAGCGCGCTATAGAAGAGCACGAAGGCCGCGAGACTCGCCGCGACATTCGACGCGGGAATATTCGACACGCCGACGAAGGTCGGCATCACCCCGTCGATGATCCAGGGCTGTCGCCCATATTCCGCGACGATCCAGCCAAGCTCAGCCGCGATCCAGGGGAGCGGCAGGCTGAGAAAAGCGAGCCAGAGGAACCATCGCTTCCTGAAATTGCGCCGGCTCGAAAGATAGAAAGCGAGCGCGAAGAGAGCGATGAAATAGAAGCCGAGCGCGACCATGACGCGAAACGACCAGAACAGCACGGGCACGTCCGGCACCGTCGAGGCCGCGGCGGCGTGAATTTGAGCGTCGTCGGCGTTTTCGATGTCGGGGCGAATGCGCTTGAGGAGCAGCGAATAGCCGACATCCTTTATGGAGGATTCCAGCTCCGCGGGAATCGAGGCGTGGGCCCGCCCGCCTTCCTTCGCCAGCCACTGATAAGCCGGCAATCCCTTGCGAATGCGCGCTTCCGCATGTGCGACAAGCGGCCTGATCCCCTCGACGGGCTTGTCCAGCGAGCGCGTCGCGATCAGCCCTAGCACATAGGGAATTTGGATCTCATAGCGCGTCGTCTCGGTCTTAAGATCGGGAAAGCCGAACAGCGTGAAGGAGGCGGGCGGCGGCTCGGTCTCCCACATCGCTTCGATCGCGGCGATTTTCATCTTCTGGTTCTCGCCGGCCGTATAACCGCTCTCGTCGCCGAGCACGACGACGGAAAGCGCAGAGGCGAGGCCGAAGCTCGCCGCGACCGTGAGCGAGCGGCGGGCGATGTCGAGATGGCGCCCCCGCAGCATGTAATAGGCGCCGATCGACATGACGAACATCGCGCCGGTGACATAGCCGGCGGAGACCGTATGCACGAATTTCGACTGCGCGACGGGATTGAACAGAATCTCCTGGAAGGACGAAAGCTCCATGCGCATGGTCTGCGGATTGAACTCGGCCCCGACCGGATTCAACATCCAGGAGTTGGCGACGAGAATCCAAAGGGCGGAGAAATTGGAGCCAAGCGCCACGAGCCAGGTGACCACGAGATGTTGCACTTTGCTCAGCCGCTTCCAGCCGAAAAAGAAGAGGCCGACGAAGGTCGCTTCGAGAAAAAAGGCCATCAGCCCTTCTATGGCGAGCGGCGCGCCGAAAATATCGCCGACGAAATGCGAGTAATAAGCCCAGTTCGTGCCGAACTGGAACTCCATGGTGACGCCGGTCGCGACGCCCATCGCGAAATTGATCCCGAACAGCGTTCCCCAGAACTGCGTCGCCTCGCGCCACACTGCGCGGCCCGTCATGACATAGACGCTCTCCATGATGGCGAGGAGCAGCGAGAGCCCGAGCGTCAGCGGCACGAAGAGGAAGTGATAAAGCGCCGTCAACGCGAATTGCAGGCGTGACAGCGTAACGACGTCGAGGTCGAACATCCAATCGCTCCAGTCAAATCTCAGCGGGCGGCGGGGGCGGCGGAGAATATCTCCGCCATCTCCGCCGGCGTCACCCTGACGCGATGCGCGGGAGAGAAGAACAAAACGTATAGCGCGATGAGCGCCATCAGTTTGACGATCAGCGCGACGCCGATCTCACGCGCGAGAGGAGTCATTCGCATGACGTTCTTCTCCATATCGCCGTCCACGAAAACCGGCTTCCACTTTTTCGCAGCGCGCTCAGGCATACTCGCCGAACGTAATTAAGGGATGCGACATGTCGTCGTCCGGCGCGAGCCGGCGTCTTGGGGCCGAATTATAGGCAAGAAACCTGCCATTGACACGCGCCGGCGCGCATAAGCCAAACCGACCGCCGCCTTAGCGCGCGCCGACTCAATCGCGCTCCGCGCCGCAGAGCGATCTGAGCGCGGCCGCGTCGACGATTTCGGCGCAGCCTCGCGACAATTTGACCCAGCCGGATCGCTCAAACGCCTTCAACGTGCGGCCGACGACTTCGCGCGCCGTCCCAAGGTCGGCGGCGAGCGCCTGCTGCGTTACGGCGATCTTGTCGCCGGCGTCGCTCAGCGCAAGAAGACGATCGGCGAGGCGCACATTGATGCGCGTGCAGACAAGCTCTTCGATGCGCGCCATCAGCGTCGCGATTCGCCGGCTATAGCCCTCGAAGACGAGGCCGCGAAACCCCTCCGACGCGTTCATCAGCGCGGCGAAGCGGTCGGCCGGCGCGAGATAGGCGACGACGTCGGTCTCCGCCACGCCCTCGGCCGCGTAAGCCTCGCCCGAGAGCAGCGACGCGGTGGTCAGAATGCAGGTTTCATTCGCGCCGACGCGGTAGAGCACGATCTCGCGGCCCGATTCCGTCACGCGCTGCACGCGCACCGAGCCGGAAAGGATGAGCGGAAAATGCCCGCACCGGTCGCCCGGGCGAAACAGGACCGCGCCGCGCGCAAACTCCTTGCGCAGCGCGCCGGCGCGCAACATGGCTTTCGTGGCGGCGTCAAGCCCGCGCAGCAAGGGCGCGTCGTCGATCCAGTCCGATGCCATTCCCAACCTTTCACCGGCTCCGAGCGGCGCGCCGCCGCTCAGGCCGCGCGGCCGGCCGCCGTCGCTTCGGGAACTTCGTTAATCTTGCCGGTCTTCACATCATAGATATAGCCGTAGATGGGGATGTTCTTGGGCGTGAGCGGATGGCTGCGGATGCGCTTCACGTCCTGCGTGACGCTTTCTTCCTGCGACTTGATGGTGTGCCATTTGATGAAATGGCCGCCGGAGCAGCCCCCGCCATGCTGCGGGTTCGACCAGTTCTTGCCGTCGAAGCTCGCCGTCGCGAGGCTGTCGTCGAGGAGATCGGCCATAATCTCGTCGCTGAAGAGCTCCATGCCGCAATTGGTGTGATGAATCACGAACCATTCGAGCGTGCCGAGCAGCTTGTGCGAGATGATGAGGGAGCGAATGGCGTCGTCGGACGCGCGGCCCCCAGCGTTGCGGATCACATGCGCGTCGCCTTCGGAAAGGCCGGCGTATTTCGCGGGATCGAGACGGGCGTCCATGCAGGTGAGAATGGCGAAGCGCCGCGCGGGCGGCAGCGCCAATTCGCTTTTCTTGCCGAAACTTGCGACATAAGCGTCGTTCGCGGCCGTTACCTCGCTGACGATCTGGCTTGCCATGTCGTTCTCCCTTCGCGTTGGCTGCGGTTTGATATTTCTTTTTGACTTCGTTTGCTTGACCGCGCTCAAATCTGGAGCGCGGCGCAAGCCTTGGCAAGCCAACAAAGCTCTCATCTTCGTGACATTGTCGCTTGACGCTTGAACAATGCCATATTTATCGAGCCGCCGCTGCCGCAACAGTATAACATTCCTGCGCCGACGCGCCTGTCGCAATCAAGGAGATGGCTTCAACCTATGTCCGAACCGCTCGATCTCTTCCCTGGCTTCGCGTCGCATTGGATCGATACGCAGGCCGGAAAAATATTCGCGCGCGCCCATGGCGAGGGTCCGCCGCTCGTCCTGCTGCATGGCTTCGGCCAGACGCATGTCGCCTGGCGCCATATCGCGCCGGCGCTGGCGAAGCGCTTCGCCGTCGTCGCCATGGATTTGCGCGGCTATGGCTGGTCGGCGGTCCCCGCGAGCGAGAAGGGCGAGAACTATGCGAAACGCGAAATGGCCGGCGACGTCGTCGCGGTCATGGAGGCGCTCGGCCATATCCGCTTCGCGCTCGTCGGCCATGACAGGGGCGCGCGGGTCGGGCTGCGCCTCGCCCTCGATCAGCCCGAGCGGCTGACGAAACTCGCGCTGATCGACATCGCGCCGATCGACGACGATTTCGGCGGCGGGGATTTGCAGCGCGTCGGCCGCGCGCGTTTTCTTTCGGCCGAGGCGCCAAAGCCCGAACAATTGATCGAACTCGATCCATTGGGCTTTCTCGACGATGCGCTGAAAAACTCGACGAAGGCGCAATCGCTCGAGGTCTTCGAAGCTACTGCGCTCGCGGCCTATCGACAGGCCTTCAACGATCCGGCGCGCATCCATGCTTTTTGCGAAGATTTCCGCGCGGGCGCCACGATCGATCGCGAAAGGCTCACGGCCGACAAGGCCGAGGGTAAAAAGCTCACGACGCCGACGCTCATTGTCGCCAGCGAAACGACTTTCCCCGCGAGCGGCCCCTCGCTCATCGCCGCCTGGCGCGAATGGGGCGACGATGTCGCCGAGGCGCGGATCGACGCGGGCCTTTATCCGATGGATGAAGCGCCCGCCGAGACGCTCGCGGCGCTGGAGAAGTTCCTGTGAGCCTTTATCGCGGCAGAAGCGTCGCCCTCGCCCTCGGCGGCGGCGGCGCGCGCGGCCTCGCCCATATCTGCGTTCTTGAGGAGCTCGACGCGCTGGGCGTGCGGCCCGTCGCCATCGCCGGCGCCTCGATCGGCGCGATCATCGGCGCCGCCTATGCCGCGGGCTTTTCCGGGGCGCAGCTGCGCGCCCATACGCAGGGCATATTGAAAAATCGCATCAGGCTCGCGCGCAAGCTTCTGCATGCGCGGGCGCGCGGGCGCAAACGACTGCTCTCACGCGTCGCCCACCCGCTGCTGATCGACGGGGAACGTTTTCTCGAAGCCTTCTGGCCGGAGGGCGTGCCGGAGCGCTTCGAGGATTTGCGCATTCCGCTGCAGGTGGTCGCGACCGACTTTCGCCGCAGGATCGAGGCCGTCTTCGCGACCGGACCGATACGTCCCGCCATCGCCGGATCCATGGCGATACCGGGCGTCGTGCGGGCGGCGGCGAGCGATCACGGCTATTTCGTCGACGGCGGCCTCGTCAATCCGCTGCCCTACGACCATCTGTGGGGACTGGCCGACATCGTCGTCGCCGTCGACGTTTCCGGCAATTTGGGCGTCGAGACCGGCAAGGGGGCGCCCTCGGCCTTCGAGACGATGATCGTCGCGAGCCAGATCATGATGAACGCCATTAGTTCGCGCATGATCGCGGAGCGGCCGCCGGACGTTCTGATCCGTCCGGAAGTGCATCAATATCTCGCGCTCGATCTTTTCAAGGCTTCGCGCATTTTCGCCGCCGGCGACGCCTGCCGGGAGGCGCTGCGCAACGGGCTGGCGCAGGCGGCTTTGCGGCTCGACGCTCGGAGCAGGATCGTTTGAAGCGGATCGCATCCGCCCTCCGCTTCGAAAGTCAGAGCGCGCTTTAGCGCCGCGCCTGAAAGAAATCGCGCAACATCCGCGCCGCCTCGCTCTCGCGGATGCCGCCATAGACCTCCGGCGCGTGATGGCAGGTAGGCTGGGCGAAGAAGCGCGGCCCATGCTCGACCGCGCCGCCTTTCGGATCGGAAGCGGCGAAATAGAGCCGCCTGATGCGCGCGAAGGAGATGGCGGCGGCGCACATGGCGCAGGGCTCCAGCGTCACATAGAGATCGCAATCGACGAGACGCTCGGAGCCCAGCGTGGCGGCGGCCTGGCGAATGACCAGCATTTCGGCGTGGGCGGTCGGATCCCTGTCGCGCAGCGTGCGGTTGCCGGCGGCGGCGATCACGACGCCCGCGCGCGCGAGCGCGGCGCCGACCGGCACTTCGCCGGCTTGCGCGGCCGCCCGCGCCTTCTCGAAAGCGGCGGCGAAAGGATCGTTGAGATTCATATGAGCGGCTCTCGCGCAATGGCGCTTCAAAGCGCCCGCCCCGCCTGCTATCAGAACGCATGACAGAAAAGAACCGCAATAAGCGTCCGGCGCCCAAGGACGGCGACCGGCCCCTGCGTCGACGCGCCCAAGAGGCTCCGACGCCGAACGCCGCCACGCGCAAGGACGCCAGGCCGACAAAGCCCCGATTCGACAAGCCTCGCTTCGACAAGCCCGCCCGGCCGCGCGCCGAAAGCGAGCGCGGGAAGCGCCCTGTCGAGAAGCGCGCCGCCGCGCCTGAAGCCGCGCCCCGGGAAAAAGCCTTCGCTGGCGAGAGAATCGCCAAGGTCATGGCGCGCGCGGGCGTATGCTCGCGCCGCGACGCGGAGAGCTGGATCGCGGAAGGCCGCGTCGCCGTCAACGGCCGCGTATTGACGAGCCCCGCCTTCAATGTGCGCGAGACGGACAAAATTCAAATCGACGGCGCGCCGATGCAAGAGCGCGAGCGCACGCGGCTCTTTCTCTTTCATAAGCCCGCAGGCTATGTCACCAGCGCGCGCGACGAGGAAGGCCGCGCGACGGTCTTCTCCTATCTCCAAGAACGCCATCCCGATCTGCCGCGCCTCGTCAGCGTCGGGCGGCTCGACATCAATACCGAAGGCCTGCTGCTGCTCACCAATGACGGCGGCCTTGCGCGCACGCTGGAATTGCCGGCGACCGGCTGGACGCGGCGCTATCGCGTGCGCGTTCATGGGGCGATCGACCAGGCGCAACTCGACGCGCTCGGCGAAGGCGTGACGGTCGATGACGTGCGCTACGCGCCGATCGAGGCGCGGCTCGAGCGCGTGCAAGGCGCCAACGCCTGGATCGCGATGAGCCTGACGGAAGGCAAGAATCGCGAGATCAAGCGCGTGATGGCGCATTTGACTCTCGACGTGACGCGGCTCATTCGCATCTCCTACGGGCCATTCCAGCTCGGCGATCTCGCGGAGGGCGCGGTCGAGGAAGTGCGGCTCAAGACCTTGCGCGAGCAATTGGGCAAGGCGCTCGCCGAACTCGCGGGCGCGGATTTCGCCGCGCCGCTGCGCGAGACGACGCCCGCCGAAAAGCAGGAGCAGCGCGAGCGGATCGACAAGCGGCCGCGCAAACATGTGTCGGCCTTGCGCAAGGAGCGCGCCGAACAGGGAGAGAGCGGGCCGCGCGCGCGCATCACGCGCGGCGCCGTCGCCGACCGCAGGGGCCGCGCCGTCGCAGTCGAGCGCGTGACGCCGACGCGGCGGAGC
>NZ_JAZHYN010000043.1:0-27616 GCF_036576025.1 Methylocystis borbori
GCGCTCGCGCGCGGGGCCGCCGCGCCCTATCATCTGATGAAATCCATGGCGATCGCGCCGCCGGAGCGGCTGCGGATCGCGCCGCCGGACATTCGCACGACCGATTCGACCGTCGCCGACCAGATTTACGCCGGCTATTTCACCTTTCAGGGCAAGACGGCGCAGGCGCAGGGCGTCTCGCCCTTTCTTCTCACGCCGCCCTCGCCGGGCTGGCGGCGCTCGCTCACGGGCTTCTCCTGGCTGCGGCATTTGCGCGCCGCCGACAATGCGCTGGCCAAGGCCAACGCGCGGGCGCTCGTCGCCGATTTCCTGGCGCTGCCAAAACTTCCTCCCGACGATCCGGCGATGGCGCCAGCGGTCGTCGCGCGGCGACTCCTCTCCTTCCTATCGCAATCGCCGACGCTGCTAGACGGCGCCGAGGCGGAATTCTACGACGCCTTCATGCAGGCGCTGGCGCGCGGCGCGCGGCGCTTGTGGCGGGCGCTCGCGGGCGAGGGCGCGTTTGGCGCCGATCGCGCCTTTTGCGCCATCGCCCTTGCGGAATTCGCCGTCTGCGCCGACAGCGGCCGCAAGATCGCCCCGCATGTGACGCGCGCGCTGACGGCGGAGCTCGACCGGCAGATTTTGAGCGACGGCGGGCACGTCAGCCGCAACCCGCAAATCCTGATCGATCTGCTGCTCGACCTTCTGCCGCTGCGCCAGGTCATCGCCGCGCGCGGCTTGCAGACGCCGCCCTCGGTGTTGCGGGCCATCGACCGCATGATGCCGATGCTGCGCATGATGCAGCATGGCGACGGCTCGCTGGCGCTGTTCAACGGCATGGGCGCGACGGCCATGGATCGGCTCGCGAGCGCGCTTGCCTATGAAGACACGCGCGGCGCGCCGCCGGTCAACGCGCCTTACGCCGGCTATCAGCGCATCGAGGCGCGCGACGCGCTCGTCATCGTCGACGCCGGGCCGCCGCCGCCGCCGGAATTCTCGCAAAGCGCCCACGCCGGTTGCCTCTCTTTCGAATATTCGCTCGGGATCGAGCGCGTCGTCGTCAATTGCGGCGCGCCGTCGGCGCCGCATGACGACGCCCGCGAACTCGCGCGTTCCACCGCCGCGCATTCGACGCTCGTCGTCGCCGACCGCTCCAGCGCGCGCTTCGCGCCGATCGATGCGCCGCGCCGGCGCGCCGGCGCCGTGCTCTCGGGCCCGAGCGAAACGAATGTCGAGCGGCTTCGGCATGAGGACGCCACCACGCTTTTTCTGTCGCATGACGGTTATGCGCGCGATTTCGGCCTTCTCCATCAGCGGGAGCTGACGCTTCTGGATGACGGCTCGATGCTTCTGGGCGTCGATCGGCTCGCCGCCGCGGAAGGCGCGCGCAAGCGCGTCGAAACGCATGAATTCGCGGTGCGCTTTCATATTCACCCGCGCGTGCGCGTGACGCGAGGCGCGGGCGCCGCGGTCGATTTGCGCCTCGCCAATGGCGAAAGAGTCATCTTCGAGGCCGAAGGGATAGAGCCAGAGATCGAAGAGAGCATTTTCTTCGCGGCGCCCGGCGGCGCGCGCAAATGCGCGCAGATCGCCTTGCGCGGCATGGCGACGCCCGGCGTCGAGATCGCCTGGTCCTTCCGGCGCCTCCGCGCGGGCGAGGCGGTTCCGCCCGCCGAGGATGTGTGATAAGCGCGGCGCAAATTTTGAGGAGAATATGATGCCGGTCGATCTGCGCCCCGTCGCGCGCGCGCTGCTTTCCGTCTCGGACAAAACCGGCCTTGTCGAATTCGCGCGCGCCCTGGCGGATCGCGGCGTCGAGCTTGTTTCGACCGGCGGCACGCGCAAGGCGCTCGCGGAGGCGGGACTCGCGGCGCGCGACATCGCCGATCTCACGCATTTCCCCGAGATGATGGACGGGCGTCTCAAGACGCTGCACCCGAAAGTGCATGGCGGCCTTCTGGCGGTGCGCGAAAATCCCGAACATGAGGCGGCGATGCTCGCGCATGACATTGCGCCGATCGATCTTCTCGTCGTCAATCTCTATCCCTTCGAAGCGACGCTCGCGAAGGGCGCGCCCTTCGATCAATGCGTCGAGAATATCGACATCGGCGGACCGGCGATGATCCGGGCCGCCTCCAAGAATCACGACGACGTCGCCGTCATCGTCGATCCGCAAGATTACGGCGCGCTGATCGAGGAGCTTGCGGAGACGCAGGGCGCGACGCGGCTTGCGACGCGCCGGCGTCTCGCGCAAAAGGCTTTCGCGCGCACGGCGGCCTATGACGCCGCGATCTCCAACTGGCTCGCGCAGGCGCTGGACGAAGCTGCGCCGCCGGTGCGCGCCTTCGGCGGGCGACTCGCCGAGCCGATGCGCTATGGCGAAAACCCGCATCAGTCGGCGGGTTTTTATCTGACCGGAGAGGCGCGGCCCGGCGTCGCCACGGCCCGGCAGGTTCAGGGCAAGCAGCTCTCCTACAATAATGTCAACGACACCGACGCCGCCTTCGAATGCGTCGCGGAATTCGATCCCGCGCGCACGGCTGCTGTCGTCATCGTGAAACACGCCAATCCTTGCGGCGCGGCGGAAGGCGCCACTCTCGAAGAAGCCTATCGCAAGGCCTTGCGCTGCGATCCGGTTTCGGCTTTCGGCGGCATCGTCGCCTTGAACCGGAGGCTCGATGCGCAAGCGGCGCAGGAGATCGTGAAGATTTTCACCGAAGTCATCATCGCGCCGGACGCCGACGAAGCAGCGATCTCGATCGTTGCGGGGAAGAAAAACCTCCGCTTGCTGCTGACGGGCGGCTTGCCCGATCCGCGCGCCAGGGGCGTAAACTATCGCAGCGTTTCGGGCGGCTTTCTCGCGCAGTCGCGCGACAACGCCGTCGTCGACGACATGAATTTGCAGACCGTGACGAAGCGCGCGCCATCCGCGCAGGAGCTCGCCGATCTGAAATTCGCCTATCGCGTCGCGAAACATGTGAAGTCGAACGCCATCGTCTATGCGAAGGACGGCGCGACCGTGGGCGTTGGCGCGGGACAGATGTCGCGCGTCGATTCCTCGCGCATCGCCGCGCATAAGGCGCTTGAGGCCGCACAGGCGGCGGGCCTGTCCGAAAGCCTCGCGAAAGGCGCGGTCGTCGCCTCGGACGCCTTCTTTCCTTTCGCCGACGGGCTGCTCGCGGCGGCGCAAGCCGGCGCGACGGCGGTCATTCAGCCGGGCGGCTCGGTCAATGACAAGGACGTTATCGCCGCCGCCGACGAAAAGGGGCTCGCCATGGTCTTCACCGGCGTCAGGCATTTCCGGCACTAAAGAGCGGCCCTTTTCGCGAAGCGCGCTAACCATGCGTCAAACCCGCGGCGCCGATAATCGAAACTGCGCTAGCCTCGCCGCCGCAAGGCCTGTTAAACTGGGGTCCTTGGCGAATTGGGGAGTCGAAGGATGCGTAACGCTTTGAAACTGTCTGTGGGCCTCGCCCTGCTGTGCGCGCTTGCTTCTGGAGAGGCGCTCGCGAAATCGAGCAAGGCGGCGGGGCCGTCCGCTCAGGTGACGACGAAAGCCAATGAGGAATTTGCGATTCCGCTGCCGCACGATCTGACGACCAGCAAGGACTGGCTCGACGACGGGGCCGAGTCGGCCGCGCAGGGCAATCTGCAGCCGAACCGTTACGGCAACGATAATTACTTCTGGGAGCAGACGGATTTCGCCCAGCAGGATCCGCTGCGCTTTACCGAATATGGCGAAATCTTCGACGGCCGCTGAGCGGCTTTAAAAAGAGAAAAGACAGGGCCGGCGGCCGCCAACCCTTCTTGCAGCAAGACAGGCGCCGCCAATAGAGAGCGCGCGTTCATGAATCGAAAGTTCATGAACGCGCGCTCTCTGCTTTCTTGAATAGACGCATTTTCTACGCCGAACCTTCGTCCGCTTCGACGCAAAAGCTTCAGCAAACCGGAACGCTGCGATAGCCGACAACATCGCCCCAGCGATTGAAGATCGGACGGCGCTCGTAATAGCAGTCCGGGCCGCTCGCGGCGGTGGCCGCCAAAGCGCCGAGCGCGAGCGCGCCGCCAACGGCGGCGTAAGGCGCCCAGCCATAGCCATGATGCCATTTGCTCCAGGCCAGGGCCGGCGTGGCGCTCGCGACGGTCCCCGCCAGAACGGCGGCGGCGAGAGTCGCGGTGATGATTTTCTTCGATGTGGTCATTGACGCTCTCCTCAACTTTTCTTTCGCAATCCTCTTTGCGAATGAGAGCAAGCTAGAGAGACTTCCGCGCCATGTTCGTGCGGCGGCGCACAGGGCGATCACGCCTCGCTTTGCGCCAGGAGTTTTTGCTGATGGTCCGTCGTCAGCGAGTCGATGATCTCGTCGAATTCGCCTTCCATCACGCGGTCGAGCTTATAGAGCGTCAGATTGATGCGATGGTCGGTGACGCGGCCTTGCGGAAAATTATAGGTGCGGATGCGCTCGGAGCGATCGCCCGAGCCGACCTGCTGGCGGCGGTCTTCGGAGCGCTCCTTGTCGAGCCGCTGGCGCTCGGCGTCGTAAAGGCGCGAGCGTAGAATGTTCAGGGCCTTTGCCTTGTTGCGATGTTGCGAGCGCTCCTCCTGCATCATCACGACGATGCCCGTCGGAATATGGGTGATGCGGATCGCCGATTCGGTCTTGTTGACATGCTGGCCGCCGGCGCCTTGCGCGCGCATCGTATCGATCTGCAAATCCTTTTCGTCGATCGCGACATCGACTTCCTCGGCCTGCGGCAGCACGGCGACCGTCGCGGCGGAGGTGTGGATGCGGCCCTGCGTTTCCGTTTCCGGCACGCGCTGGACGCGATGCACGCCCGATTCGAATTTGAGACGGCCATAGACGCCGCGCCCGACGATTTCGGCGACGATCTCCTTGAAGCCGCCGAGCGCCCCGGCGCTTTCCGACACGATCTCGACGCGCCAGCCCTTGAGCGCGGCGTATTTCTGATAGGCGCGAAAGAGATCGCCGGCGAAAAGCGCCGCCTCGTCGCCGCCGGTGCCGGCGCGCACTTCGAGAATGACGCTTTTCTCGTCGGCTTCGTCCTTGGGGAGCAGGGCGAGGCGCAGCGCGCTCTCGGCCGTCTCCAGCCGCTCGCGCGCGGCCTCGACCTCGCTCTCGGCGAGCGCGCGCATCTCGGCGTCGAGCAATGCGTCGGACAGCATCGCTGCGAGGTCGTCGGCCTCCTTTTGCGCGCCGCGATAGGCGCGGATTTTCTCGACCACCTCATCGAGCGTGGCGCGCTCGCGCGAGAGGGCGACGAAGGCCTGGCCGTCCGCGCCCACGGCGAGCTTCTCGCCGATTTCGTCATAGCGGCGCAGGATGAGATCGAGCTTGTCTTGAGCGAACATGCGAAGGCTTCTTCACGAAAAATAGGAAATGACGGCTTGAAAAGAAGCGGGCGTCGCTACAAGGGCACGCCCCGCGCGATCGCATAGTCGCGCAATTTGTCGCGCACGGAGGGCGCGCCGTCGTCCGAGGCGAGGAGCGAAGCGAGATACATCTGCGCCTCGTCGAGATTGAGATTGAGAATCATGCTTTTCACGGGACCGATGGAGGAGGGCGCCATCGACAGCGAGCGATAGCCGATGGCGAGCAGCGCCAAGGCCTCGATCGGGCGCCCGCCCATTTCGCCGCAAAGCGTCACCGGCGCGCCGTGCCGCGCTCCTGCGTCGGCGATGCGCTCCAGCGCGCGCAGCACCGGCGGCGAGAGATTGTCGTAACGTTTCGACACGCGCGTATTGTCCCGGTCGGCGGCGTACATGTATTGCACGAGATCGTTGGAGCCGACCGACAGAAAATCGGCGCGCTGCGCGATGAGGTCGATCTCCCACAAGAGCGAAGGCACCTCGACCATGGCGCCAAGCTCGATGCGCGCGGGCGAGCGATAGCGGTGACGGCGGATGTGGTCGAGTTCGCGCAGCGCGATCGCCTTCGCGGCCTCGAATTCCGCGACATTGGCGATCATCGGAAACATGACGCGCAGATGGCGATCGGCGCCCGCCTTGAGCATGGCGCGCAATTGCATGCGCAAAAGCCCCGGCCGGTCGAGGCCGATGCGGATCGCCCGCCAGCCGAGCGCCGGATTCTCCTCCTCGATCTTCGCCATATAGGGAAGGATTTTGTCGGAGCCGATGTCGAGCGTGCGGAAGGTGACGGGCTTCTCGGGCGCGGCGTCGAGCACCGCCTTGTAGAAACTATATTGCTCGTCCATGCGCGGAAAGCGCGGCGCGAGCATGAATTGCAATTCGGTGCGGAAGAGTCCGATCGAGCGCGCGCCGGTTTCATGCAGATGCGGCATGTCGATGGCGAGGCCGGCGTTCATATGCAGCGCGATTTCGACTCCGTCCTTGGTGACGGCCGGCACGTCGCGCAGTTTGGCGTATTGCTCCTGGCGGCGGGCGCGCAGCCGCGCCTTTTCGGCGTAGGCCGCCTGCACGTCGGGCTGGGGGCGCACATGCACCTCGCCGGTCGTGCCGTCGACGATGATCGAATCGCCGGTCTCGACGATGTCGATCAGGCCAGCGACGAGACCGACCGTGGCGACGCCGAGCGCGCGGGCGACGATAGCGACATGGCTCGTCGGGCCGCCTTCCTCCAGCACGATTCCGCGCAGCCTTTTGCGGTCGTAGTCGAGCAGCGCCGCCGGCCCCATCGTCCGCGCGACGATGATGGCGTTTTCCGGCACGCTTTGCGGATCGACGGCGTAGCTCTGACCGGTGAGCTGATGCAGCAGGCGGTTGGCGATGTCGTCGAGATCGTGCAGACGGTCGCGCAAATAGGGGTCGGTCTGGCGCTGCATGCGCGCGCGCGCGTCGTTCTGGACGCGCTCGACGGCGGCCTCCGCCGTCAGGCCGCTCATCACCGCTTCCCGCAGCCGGCGCACCCAGCCGCGATCATGCGCGACCATGCGCACCGCCTCGAGCACTTCGCGGTGTTCGCCCACCCCCATCCGGTGGCCATGCGCGACAAGCTCGTCGATCGACTGGCGCATGGCGTCGATCGCCTGTTCGAGCCGCGCCAATTCGCGGGGCATGTCCTCCGCGATAAGCTGCTTGATGACGACGCGCGGCTCGTGCAGCAGCACATGGCCGAGCCCGACGCCTTCGGACATCGGCGCGCCCCTGAGCGAGGCGGGGCGATAGAGCGCGAGATCGCGCGGATCCTCGATCGCCTGCAATTCGCCCGAGGCGATCAGCTCGGCGAGCAGCATCGCCGTCGTCTGCAGCGCCTCGATCTCCTCCTCCGAATAGACGCGGCGCACCTTGTTCTGCACGACGAGCACGCCGAGCGTATTGCCGCCGCGCAGGATCGGCACGCCGAGGAAGGAGTGGTAGATTTCTTCGCCCGTCTCCGGCTTGTAGGAGAAGGCGGGGTGCTCTTGCGCCTCGGAGAGCGCGAGCGGTTCGGCGCTCTTGGCGATCAGACCGACGAGGCCCTCGCCCGCATGCATGGTGGTCTGATGCACCGCCTCGCGATTGAGGCCTTCGGTGGCGTAAAGCTCGAGGCGCTCGTCGGCGCGCAGCACATATACCGAACAAACTTCGGCGACCATATTGGCCGCGATCTGAACGACGATCTTGTCGAGCCGCGCTTGCGCGCTCACCGACTCCGCGCTGATCTCGCGGAGTCGGCGCAGCAACAGGCGAGGGCCGCCGAGAGCGCTACGCATCAGGTCCGTTCCCATTTCGGTCAAAATTTCGCCGGCGAGGCCAACGCAAATAAGCCATCGAGCGCCTCAGGATTGCGAGGGACGCCCTCAAGCAGCGTATATTGGCCGCGTCGGCGCTCCGCAAGCGCAGCCTGGAAGCGCCGTCTCGCAAGGAACATACCGTAAAAGCAAAGCTTATCGAAACGGCTTGCGGCGCTCCTCCGAAGCCTCTACGACTGGAACGATCGCGGCTTGGCGCGCCGCGCGTCCGCCAGGAGGACGCCCGGCGCGCGGCAGGCGGCGGGCGCCCGGGACGCGCTCTCAGGAGCGGCGCCATCGAGAAGAGAATTCGTGCGTCTGAACAAATATCTGATCGCTCTCCTTTTGTTCTTCGCATCGGCGCATGCCGTCGCCATGGAATCGGTGCGCGTGCCCCAGGGCGCCCGGGCCATCGACCTCACGCACGCAGTCGAGAAGCATTCTTCGGAAGGCGACCGCATCCAGGTCTCCACGGCGCCCGGCTCCGACGGCATCGTGCGCCGCATCGAGGTCGGCGCCAAAGAAGCCGGCAGCCAGCCTAATTGGATCGTCTTCGCCTTAACGAACGACACCGACGAGCAGATCGAGCGCCTGATCGTCGCGCCGCATTTCCGGCTGCAAGGCTCGGGCGTGATCTGGCCCGATCTCGGCTCGACCCGCATCTCCGCCATCACCGCGAGCCAGGGGTTTCCCCCGGAGGCGGAGGATGCGCCGGACGCCGACGTCTTCCGCGTCACGCTCGATCCGGGAACGACCGTCACCTATGTCGCGGAGCTGCATTCGCCCAATCTGCCGCAGCTCTATCTGTGGGAGCCCGAGGCCTATAAGGACAAGGTGACGAGCCTGACGCTCTACAAGGGCATCGTCATCGGCATCGCCGGCCTGCTCGCGCTCTTCCTCACCATCGTCTTCGTCGTCAAGGGCGCGGTGATCTTTCCCGCGGCGGCGGCGCTCGCCTGGGCGGTCCTCGCCTATGTGTGCATCGATTTCGGCTTCTGGGACAAGATTTTCGACTCGGGGGCCGACGTCGACCGCATCTGGCGCGCCGGCGCCGAGACGGTGCTTTCGGCGACGCTGGTCGTCTTTCTCTTCGCCTATCTCAATCTCAACCGCTGGCATGTCCGCGCCTGGCATGTCGCGGCGCTGTGGCTCCTGATCCTGCTCGACCTCGTCGGCCTCGCCATGTTCGACGCGCCGGTCGCGGCCGGCGTCGCCCGCATCTCGCTGGCGACCATCGCCGTCGTCGGCTTCGTCCTGATCCTTTATCTCGCCGCGCATGGCTTCGACCGGGCGATCATGCTGATCCCGACCTGGTTCCTGCTCGTCGTCTGGGTGGCGACGGCGGGTTTCGCGGTCGCCGGCTGGATGACGAACGACCTCGTTTCGCCGGCGCTCGTCGGCGGCCTCGTGCTCATCGTCATGCTCATCGGCTTCACCGTGATGCAAAACGCCTTCGCGACAGGCGGACTCTCGCATGGCGCGATCAGCGACGTGGAGCGCAAGGCGCTGGCGCTGACGGGCGCCAATGAAGTCGTCTTCGACTGGGACGTTCCCTCCGACCATATTTACGTGAGCCCGGAGGCCGAGGCGGCGCTCGGGCTCGACCGCGGCGGGCTCGAAGGCGCGGCCGCCTCCTGGCTCGATCTCTTGCATCCCTTCGAACAGGACCGCTACCGCGCCTGTCTCGACACGATCCTCGAACAGCGGCGCGGGCGCATCAATCAGGAGTTCCGCCTGCGCGCGGCCGACGGCCATTATCTCTGCTATCGGCTGCGCGCCCGCCCGGTGGTCGGTCCCGACGGCGAAGTCATCCGCGTCGTCGGCACGCTGAACGACGTGACCGACGAGCGCAACGCCCAGGAGCGGCTGCTGCAGGACGCCGTGCACGACAACCTCACGGGCCTGCCGAGCCGGGAATTGTTCTTCGACCGGCTGGAGGCGGCGCTCACGCTCGCGCGCCTCGAGAAGGATGTGCGGCCGACGGCGCTCGTCATCGACATTGACCGCTTCAAGCAGATCAACGAGCAGGTGGGCATCGCCATGGGCGACAGCATTCTGCTCACGGTCGCGCATCGCCTGACGCGCCTCTTGCAGCCGCAGGACACGCTGGCGCGGCTCTCGGGCGACGTCTTCGCGATCATCCTCGTCTCCGAGACGCACGCCGACCATGTCATTTCGATCGCCGATTCGGTGCGCCGCGCCCTGTCGACGCCGGTGCGCTTCTCCGACCGCGAGATCGCGCTTTTCGCCTCGATCGGCGTCGCGCTCTACGACCAGCAGACGCATCCCAGCGCCAATGACATGCTGGAGGACGCCGAGATCGCCATGCGCCACGCCAAGCGCAGCGGCGGCAATCGCATCGAAGTGTTCCGTCCGGCGATGCGCGCGCAGCGCTCGGACCGCGTGACGATCGAAGCCGATATGCGGCGCGCGCTGGAGCGCGGCGAGGTGAAGGTCTTCTTCCGGCCGATCGTGCGGCTGGAGGATCGCACCATCGCCGGCTTCGAGGCGCTGCTGCGCTGGGACCATCCGCGGCTCGGGCGCCTCGAGCCTGCGGAGCTCATTCCGATCGCCGAGCAAACCGGGCTCATCGTCGACTTCGGCCTCCTGGCGCTGGAGCGCACGGCGCGCGAACTCGCCGCCTGGCAGCGCGCGCTCGCCGTCGATCCGCCGATCTTCGCCTCGGTGAACGTCTCGTCGCGGCAATTGTTGCGCCACGATCTTCTGCGCGACGTGAAAAGCGTGCTGATGCGCCACGACGTTCAAAAAGGGAGCCTCAAGCTCGAACTCGCCGAGAGCCTGGTGATGGAGAATCCCGAATATGCCGCGCAGATGCTCGCGCGCATCAAGGAGCTCGGCGCGGGCCTTCTGCTCGACGATTTCGGAACGGGCTATTCCTCGCTCGCCTATCTGCAGCGCTTTCCCTTCGACACGATCAAAATTGACCGCTCCTTCGTCAAGCAGATGGGCAAGGGCGCGCGCCCGGCCATCCTGCGGTCGATCATCGCCCTCGCGCAGGATTTGGGCATGGATGTCGTCGCCGAAGGCGCCGAGACGGAATCCGACGCCATCGAACTCTATCAGCTCGGCTGCGGCTATGCGCAAGGCTACGCCTTCGGGCGTCCGATCAGCACGCAGGACGCGCGGCGTCTCGTCGGCGCGGCGCCGGAAGCCGCCTAGTCCCTCTCCCCTCAATCCGGCAAAAGGGATAGGCTCCAAACGCGCTTTGCCTTCGACAATCGCCGCGAGCGAAGCGACTGACGCCTCGAGTCGTATCGCTTCATGATCGAAAAAACCTCTCCCGCTCATGCCGCTTCCGTCGAAGAAATGACGCCGCTCGAAGCGCGCGCCGAACATGCGCGGCTTGGCGAGGAGATCGCCGAGCATGACCGCAGCTACTATCAGGAAGACGCGCCGACCGTCTCCGACGCGGAATATGACGCGCTGCGCCGCCGCTACGAGGAGCTGGAAAAGGCTTTTCCCGAACTTGTCACCGACGAATCCTTAACGAAAAAGGTCGGCGCGCGCCCAAGCGAGAAATTCGCCAAGGTGAAGCACGCCGTCGCGATGCTCTCGCTGGGCAATGTGTTCTCCAACGAAGAGGTCGAGGAATTCGTCGCGCGCGTGCGCCGCTTTTTGAAGCGGGACGAAGACTCGCCGCTTCTCTTCACCGCCGAACCCAAGATCGACGGCCTCTCCTGTTCCCTGCGCTATGAGCGCGGCCGCCTCGTTCAGGCGGCGACGCGCGGCGACGGCTATGAGGGCGAGGACGTCACCGCCAATATAAAGACGATCGGCGAGATACCGGAAAAGCTGCATGGCGAGGTGCCCGAGATCCTCGAAATTCGCGGCGAGGTCTATATGACGCATGAGGATTTCGCCGCGCTCAACGAACGGCAGAAGGCGGCGGGCAAGCCGCTCTTCGCCAATCCGCGCAACGCCGCGGCGGGTTCGCTGCGCCAGCTCGATTCGCGGATCACGGCGCAGCGCCCGTTGCATTTTTTCGCCTATGCCTGGGGCGAGGCGAGCGCGCTTCCCGCCAAGACTCAAATGGGCGTGCTGGACGCATTCAAAGACTACGGCCTGCGCGTCAATCCGCTCGCCAAAATCTGCGGGAGCGTCGACGACATGCTCGCCCATTACCGCGAGATCGAGTCGCGGCGCGCGACGCTCGGTTATGACATAGACGGCGTCGTCTATAAGGTCGACGACATCGCCTTGCAGGAGCGGCTCGGCTTCGTCTCGCGCGCGCCGCGCTGGGCGGTCGCGCATAAATTTCCGGCCGAGCGCGCGACGACGATTTTGCGCGCGATCGAGATCAATGTCGGCCGCACCGGCGCCTTGACGCCGATCGCGCGGCTGGAGCCCGTCACCGTCGGCGGCGTCGTGGTGTCGAACGCGACGCTCCATAATGAAGACGAGATCGCGCGCAAGGACGTGCGCGTCGGCGATACGGTGGTCGTGCAGCGCGCCGGCGACGTCATTCCCCAGATCGTCGAAGTAGTGAAGGAGAAGCGTCCCGAGGGCGCCAAGCCTTACGCGTTTCCACATGTCTGTCCGCGCTGCGGCTCGGCCGCCGTGCGCGAGATCGACGAGAAGACGGGCGAGGCCGACGCCGTGCGCCGCTGCACCGGCTCGCTCGTCTGTCCGGCGCAGGCGGTGGAGCGCCTCAAGCATTTCGCCTCGCGCAACGCCATGGACATTGAGGGGCTCGGCGACAAGCAGATCGAATTCTTCTACGACGAAGGGCTCATCAAGACGGCGTCCGACATTTTCACGCTCGCCGAGCGCGACGCGCATATGTCGCCAAGGCTGATCGAGCGCGAGGGCTATGGCGAAACATCGGTGAGAAATCTCTTCGCGGCGATCGAGGCGCGCCGCGCCGTTCCGGTCAATCGCTTCATCTATGCGCTCGGCGTTCGCCATGTCGGCGAGACCAATGCGCGGAGGCTCGCGCGCCATTTCGGAGACTTCTCATCGTTGCGCGAGACCGCACGCGAGGCGGCGCCGGGCAGCGAAGCGCGCGCGCGCATCGATTCGATCGACGGCGTCGGCGCCGTCGTCGCCGAGGCGCTCTATGATTTCTTCGCCGAGCCGCATAATGAGCGCGAGCTCGACGCGCTCTTGCAGCATGTCTCACTGGAGCCGATGCCGGCGGTCGCTTCGACCTCGCCCGTCGCCGGTAAGACGGTGGTCTTCACCGGCGCATTGGAGCGTTTAACGCGCGACGAAGCCAAGGCGCAGGCCGAGCGTTTCGGCGCGCATGTCGCGGGCTCCGTGTCGAAGAAGACCGACCTTGTGGTCGCGGGACCGGGCGCTGGATCGAAGCTCAAGAAAGCCGCCGAACTCGGCATCGAAGTGATTTCCGAGGACGAGTGGTTCATCCGCACGGGGCAGGGGTAACATGCCGGCTGATCGTTAGCCGTCATGGCCGGGCTTGTCCCGGCCATCCACGCGCATGGCTCCCGCTTGTTTGTCGATTATCGCGATGTCACGGCGTGGATGCCCGGCACAAGGCGGGGCATGACGATTGAAAGGTCGCGCCTCACACCGCCCGCGCGCCCGGCGTCTCGTCCTTCCGATAGGCCGTGCCGAACACATAGTCCCACCAGATGGCGTGGACGCCGAAGCCTTTCTCGGCGTCGCGGAAATGATGCAGCATGTGCAGGCGCTTCACTAAGCGGCCGAAGTCGGATTTCGGCTGGCCGTGATGCGTCCAATAATGCACGCAATCATAGATCACATAGCCGGTCATGAAGCCCGCGAGCACGGGCCAGGCGAGGTTCGGGCCGAAGAGCGGACGGATGATCGCAAGCGCGATCAGCATGATCGGTCCCGAGAGCAACGGCGGCATCACGAGCCGCAGCGGGTCGTTCGGATAGATGTGATGCACGCCGTGGATGAGAAACTGGAAACGTGGCCCAAGACCGAAAGGCAGCGGAAAGACGGTGTGGAAGAGATAGCGGTGGCCGAAATATTCGGTGAGCGTCCAGCCGAGATAGCCGACGACAAGGCTGAGCGCGACGAGCACGGGGTCGTTCAGCGTCAGCGAATAGAAAATAAGGCCGAGGATGATCGGCGCATAGACGATCACCGGCGTCAGATGATGCACGCGCGAGAGCTTGTCGAGCAGATCGCTTTCGAAGAGGCGCGGAGAAGCGTCGAGCGCTTCGGCTTTCGTTTCCTGGGTCATGCCTTACTCCGCCGGCGTGGCGACGGGCGCCTGTCGTTCGGCCGCCTGCGTCACATTTTCCGAGCGCGTGCCGAGCGAATAGGCGGGATCGAAGATGAAAGTTACGAGCAGCGCCGTCCATGAGCGGTGACAGCGCAGCGTGTCGTAGAACTCGGGCGCCATGGCTCTGAGCTCCGGCAGGCGATTCCACGGAATTTCGTGAAAATCATGGTGCTCATTGTGATAGCCGATGTTGAGCGCGAGTTTATTGAGCGGCCCGTAATAGTCGAACGTGCCCTGGTCGGGGCCGAAGGCGAAATGCTCCTGCAGCCAGCGCGCGCTTAAAGGATGCAGGCCGCCCACCGAGAACCAGAAGGAGAAGAAGAGATAGAGCAGGGCGTTCGGCCCGAAGGCCCAGAGCACGAAGAGATCGAAGACGGCGATCACGGCGATGTTGATATAGGTCCATGTCCCCCAGATCGGCACCGTGCCCTTGAGGCGCGACAGGCGCGCAAGCTGGACCGCGGGGAAGAAGAAGAGCCACACGGCCTTGCGCCATGCGCTGTCGCCTACCCATTCGACCTCCCAGCGGCTCGGAATGTCGGCGTCATAATCATAGGCCGAGAGATGCGAATGGTGCTTGATGTGATAGCAGCGAAAGCCCATCGCGGTTGGAAAGGCGTTCGGAAGATCGGCGAGGATCGCCGTCCACTTATTGGCGAGCGGACTGTCGAAGACGCAATTGTGGATGGCGTCGTGAATGATGACGAAATTGGCGTGATTGGCGAAGGCGCCGACGCAGATCGCCATGAGCAGCGACAGCCACCAATAGGACAGGCCGAGTGAACCTAAAATCGCGGCGATGACAAGCTGGCCGACGAAGATCGCGGCCGTGATCTTGAAGGTCAGGGGGTCCTTGCCGAAGAGTTCGCGCGTCTGCGGATATTTTTCCAAGATCAACTTGCGCCGCTCGACATGCGAACGGTCGGCGCCGTTGGCGGTGACGGAAATGCCGCTCATGACGATGCATCCTGTAATTGATGGGCCGCGACTCCGTCGCGCATCGGCGCGGCGCCGCCCTCGACCGCAAGGCGTTTCTCGTAGATGCGATGAATCTTGTCGATCTTGCCACCGAACATTTCGATCGGGCGGCGCATGTCGGCGTTCGATTCAAGCACCCAGCCGGCTTCGAGATAAGGAATATGGAAATTCGCGCCGCGCCGCCGCATCTCCTCGATCAGCGCCAGTAGGATCGCGCCGCCGGTCGCGCTCTTTTGCAGCCATTTGCGCGTGCCGAGCAGCAGCAGCCGCGCCGAATCGAATTTATGCGAGCGCAGCCGCGTAAGAACGCGCGCCCAGCCGAAGGGGAAGAGGCGGCCATCAAGATCGGCGAGGATTTCATTGAGATTGGGCAAAGCGATCGCGAAAGATTGCGCGACGCCGTCAAGCTCCACGACGATGCCGAAATCCGCCGGCACGAGATATTGCAGCGCGTCGGCGTCGGAATCGAATTCTTCCTTGCTGAAGGGCACGAAGCCCCAATTGTCGCTCCAGCCGTCGTTGAACAGCTCCGCCATCAGCGCGGTCTCGCCCTGTTTCAGCGCCTTCATGTGCAAGGGGCGCAGCTTCAGGCGGTCGCGCCATTCGCGGCGCGAGGAGATGCGCGGCGACTTCTCGAGATCCTCGCCCGAAATGTCGAAACGATAGGAGAGAAGATCCTGGGCCTTCTCATAGCCGAGCGATTCGAGATGGCGCGAGAGATAGGGCGGATGCCAGGGCATGAAGAACATCGGGCTCGCATCGAAGCCGTCGACGAGCAGCCCGCATTCCTTGTTGATCGAAGGCGAGAAGGGGCCGTTGATCCGCGTCGCGCCTTTGGCGCGCAGCCAGTCCTCGGCGGCTTGCGTCAAGGCGCGCACGACCTCGACGTCGTCGATCGCGTCAAGCGCGCCGAACTGCGCGTTGGAGGCGCTGACCGGAACGACGCCCGGCTTGTAGATCTGCGCCATGACGCGTCCGACCCATTCGCCGTCGCGCCGCGCGAGGAACTTCTGCTCCTCGACGAGCTTGTAATGCGGATTGAGCTTATGGGCGAAGACGGTCCAGCGCTCGACGTCGAGCGGCGGCGCAAAGCCTTTCGCGCCCGCGTAGAGGAGACGCGGGAGCCGGCAAAAGGTCGCAAAGCGCGAGAGGCCGTCGACCGGAAGAATCTCGATCCGCGCCATATGCAAGTCCTAGCGGCAAGTCGGCGTTAACCGAAAGCGTCAAAGTGACGCGGATATGGCGAATGGCCTATCCGCCGGCCATGGCGGCGGCGACGATTTGGTGCGCTTCCTCCGTCACCGGCGGCATGTCGCGCAAGGTCTGGATCACGTCGCGAATCTCCGCCTCGCTGTGATTGGCGGAGAAAAAGAAGCGCAGCCGCGGCCCGTCCTTCGGCACGCCGATGCGCACGACGGGCGGCACGTAATAGCCTTGCTCCAGCAAATGCTGAGACGCCCACATCGTTTCGATATCGCTCGAAAACAGGATCGGCACGACGCCCCGGCCGATCGCCGGCCCCGTGGAGAATCCCGCCTCATGCGCGACGGCGCGGAAAAGCTCGGCGTTCTGCGCGAGCTTGGCGATGCGCCAGGTCTCTTCCTGCATCAGCCGCAGCGCGGTGCGCGCCGCGGCGAGGATCACCGGCGAGAGGCCGACGCTGTAGACGAAGCCCGGCAGCGTATAGCGGAACCAGTCGATGACCTGTTTCCTGGCGCAGACATAGCCGCCGCAGGAGGCGAGCGTCTTCGACATGGTGCCGACGATGAGGTCGATGCGGGCGGGATCGACGCCTTGATATTCCGCGAGGCCGCGCCCCGTCTCGCCGAGGACGCCGAGCGAATGCGCTTCGTCGACCAGCAGCCAGACCTGGTATTTTTCCTTGATCGCCAAGAGGCGCGGCAGATCGGCGACATCGCCGTCCATGCTGTAGACGCCTTCGACGACGATCAGCACATTGCGATATTCCTCGCGATGGCGCGCCAGCAGATGGTCGAGATGGTCGAAGTCGTTATGACGGAATTTGATGACAGGCGCGACCGCGCCGTCGGCGCCGGCGACGATGCTGTTATGCGCGAGTTCGTCGATGAAGATCGCGTCGCGCTTGCCGCTCATCAGCCAGGCGATGGTCGTCACATTGGAGAGATAGCCGGAAACGAGCGTCAGTGCGCTCTCCAT
This sequence comes from Methylocystis borbori, assembly GCF_036576025.1. Taxonomy (NCBI): domain Bacteria; kingdom Pseudomonadati; phylum Pseudomonadota; class Alphaproteobacteria; order Hyphomicrobiales; family Methylocystaceae; genus Methylocystis; species Methylocystis borbori. Next base: position 17,084 of record NZ_JAZHYN010000043.1, read on the forward strand.
GCCGAGAAATTCGGCGATCTCCGCCTCGAAGGGCCGGTGCGTGGAGCGTTCCCCGCCCACGAGCCGGGAGGCCAGCGCCCCGACGCCGAGGCCGTCGACCTCGCGCTTCGCCGCTTCCCGAATCTGGGAGTGATTCGCGAGGCCAAGGTAATCGTAATTGGCGAAGCTGACGAAGTTCTTGCCGCGCGCCGAGAATTCGGTCCGCAGGCGGTCGATCTGGGCGAAGAACGGGTCGTTGAACTCCAGCAAGGCGTTGCCGGCGAAGCGGAATCGCCGCGCCGCATAGTCCTCTAGACTTTTGTGCTTCGTCACTTAATTTCGCAGTCCCTGATCACCGGGCGCGCCGCGCGCTGTCTCAAAGCGAAAACCCGGACGCCGCCGCGCGCGTCCAAAGAAGGATCGCGCTGCTTAGCATTCCCGCCCCGCCCGCGCCAGCGGGACCGCGCCTGCCGGTCTGGCGCTCGCCGGCGCGACGTTCTATTGCCTAGACCATGTCCGAGCCCTCCGTCCATCGGCCGCACGCCGAGCGCCACGCCAATCTGCGGCTCAAGGTCGAGAATCTGGCGGCGGCGCGCGGCGGCCGGCTGGTTCTGCGGGGGATAAGCTTCAGCCTCTCCGGGGGAGAGGCGCTCCTCGTGACCGGCCCGAATGGCGTTGGCAAATCGACGCTGCTGCGCGCCATCGCCGGCCTCCTGCCGCTCGCGGGCGGCGTCGCGGCGCTGGAAGGCGGCGCGCCGGGAGCAGAGTTGCCGCAGCAGGCGCATTACCTCGCCCATGCCGACGGTCTGAAGGCGGCGCTCACGGTTCGGGAGAATCTCGACTTCTGGGGCCGCTATCTCGCGCGAGGGACGGAAGGGCGCAGCCGCTCGACCAAGGAGGCGCTCGACGTCGTCGGCCTCGGCCATGCGGCGGAGGCCCCATTCGGCGTTCTCTCCGCCGGACAGAAGCGCCGGGCGGCGCTGGCGCGGCTCCTCGTCGCCTTCCGGCCGCTCTGGCTGCTCGACGAGCCGCTGACCGCGCTCGATAAAGCCTCGCGCGCGCGATTCGCCGCCGCCATGCGCGATCATTGCGCGCTCGGGGGCCTCATCGTCGCCGCGACGCATGAGCCGCTGGGGCTCGAAGAGGCGGCGGAATTGGCTTTAGGGAGCGCGGGATAATGCTGCGTTTTTCTCTCCGACTCTTTGCCCCAGCCCCTCACCTTACCTCTCCCCGCAAGCGGGGAGAGGGGCTTTTGGCGTTGCGCTTACCGCCTCCTCTCCCCGCCAGAGCGGGGAGAGGTAAGGTGAGGGGCCAGGGGTTTGGCCCGGACAATATGATTGACTGGAGCCTCAATTGACCTCCCCGCTCGCCGCGCTTTTCTTGCGCGAATGGCGCGTCGCGCGCCGCATCGGCGGCTCCGGCGCGATGGGCGTCGTCTTCTTCCTCACGCTTGTCGCGATCATTCCCTTCGCGGTCGGGCCGGACCCCAATCTGCTCGCGCGCATTGGCCCGGCGATATTGTGGATCGCGGCGCTGCTCGCGACGCTGCTCTGTCTCGACCGGCTGTTTCAGGCGGACGCCGAAGACGGCTCGCTCGATCTCTTCCCTCTCGCGGAGACGCCGCTCGAACTCGCCGTGCTCATCAAATGCGCGGCGCATTGGGCGGCCACGGGCCTGCCGCTCATTATCGCCGCGCCCTTCTTCGGGCTGATGCTGCAGCAGGAGCGGATGGCGCTCGCCGGAATCGTCGCGACGCTTCTCGTCGGCACGCCGGCGCTGACCCTGATCGGCGCGATTGGCGCGGCGGCCACCGTGACCGTGCGGCGCGGCGGCCTGCTGATGGCGCTGCTCGTGCTGCCGCTCGCGATCCCGGTGCTGATCTTCGGCGTTTCGGCGGCGGAGGCTGCGAGCGGCGCTGCGACGCCCTTCTTCGCGCCCTTCGCCATTCTTTGCGCCATCACGCTCGCGGCGCTCGCGCTCTGTCCCTTCGCCGCCGCCGCGGCGCTGCGATATTTGGGCGAGTGAAGGCGCGCCTCAATCGATGCACACGCCGCCGCTGCTCGATCGCCCCGTCAGCGTGCGGGTCTGATTGCCGCTCCCGCTCGTCACATGAATGAAGCCCTTCATCTCGCCGCGCCGCTTGAGCGGGCAGCGCTTGGCGTCGGAGATCCTGAATGCGCTCCGCGTCGTGCAAAACATCGAGTCTCCTCGCCATTCCTTGGCGCCGGCATGCGCGTAAAAGAAATAATTATGCGGATCGGACGTTTCGCTTCGCAGCACCACGGTTTCGCAGCCGCCGCAGGCGCGAAGCGTCCACCAGCCTTCCGACACGAAGCCGCCGCTGGGACTGACCCAGGCTGCGGCGACCGTGATGCTCTCGGGCGTGCGGTTACAGATTTTGAAGTCGGCTTTTGCGATTGGCGCGAGCAAAAAACTTGCGCATGCGATCAAAATCAAACGACGCAAATGGGTCATTCCTCGCTCCAATGAAGGAGAGTGAGAAAGACATCGTATGCCTGCGTCGCGCTTACCGCAACGCCCAGGGGTTTTTGGCGGAAGCGGGAGTTCTCGCCGGACAAAGACGCGGGCTGCGCGCGCGCCATGGCGTGGCGGCCAGCACGAATGCGAGCGTAAGACTGAGGAGCAGCGCCACGTGCAGGGCGCGGTCGAGCAATTTGGACATTTCTCGATTCCTTCAAATGCGCGCTTAAAAAAACGCGCGCGGCAACATCATTATGATTGAAATAGCGCCCGGCGCCTCGTCCGGTTAGGGGAGAGAGGCGTAAAGGAAGCTGACCGTCGTAGCGCAGCCGAGGCCGGCGCATTGAGCTGCGCGCATGCGGCGCAAATACATGATGGCAAGGAGCCGCGCTTCCTTGCCCAGCCGCCGCTTCATCTTAAAGGAACCATTCTGGCTCAATCGCGAGGACGATGCCTACTCGCCGGTCGAGATGGCGATCTGGCGCGCGCTGCAGGAGCGCTATGGGAGGCAGGTTCGCAAGCGAACTTAGGCCGGCGGAGGCGACGATGTGCGCCGTCCACTGGGGCGATCCACAGCAATTCCGCCTCTGGCCCATCAAGTCATTTTCCTGCTGCTACAAACGAGCGATCACTACCGGAGCCGAAGCGGACATGGCAGGAATTTGTGAGTATGCGTCTTAGGCTGCGACGATCAATGCAAGCCAAGGATCATGTCGCCTCTCGCAAGCTGTCAGTAGAGCCCGCCCGTGCCGCTGCCGACCTGCTGGTCGACGTCATGCGGCGTATCGAGCTGGCGCGGTCCGCCGCCGCCCGAATAGGCGTCGGGCGGCGCCGTTCCAGGCTTGAAGGCTTCGAGAATCGTGCCTTGCCCAGACGAGCGCAGGCCGGAATGCACGTCAACCGAGATGAGCTTGATGCCGGGCGGCACGCGGAACGGCGCGTCGGGCTTGTCCTTCAGCGCGACCGTCATGAAATCGCGGAAGATCGGCGCGGCGAATTGCGCGGCCTGGGCATGGCTGCCCAGGGAGCGCGGCCGGTCGTAGCCGATAAAGACGCCGACGGCGAGGTCGGGAGAGAAGCCGACGAACCACAGGTCTTTCGCGTCATTGGTCGTGCCGGTCTTGCCGGCGAGATGCTTGCCGACGGCTTTGATCGATACGCCGGTGCCGCGCTGGATCACGCCTTCCATGATCGAGGTGATCTGATAGGCGGTCAAAGGATCGAGCACCTGTTCGCGCTTGTCGATGAGCTTGGGCTCCAGTTGGCTTTCCCATGTCGCCGCGTCGCAGCCGATGCATTGGCGTTCGTCATGGCGATAGAGCGTCTTGCCCCAGCGGTCCTGGATGCGGTCGATCAGCGTCGCCTTGATGCGCTTGCCGCCATTGGCCAGCATCGAATAGCCGGTGACCATTTTCAGAAGCGTCGTCTCGCCGGCGCCGAGCGCCATGGAGAGATAGGGCGTCATCTCGTCGTAGATGCCAAAACGCTTGGCGTATTCGGCGATGAGCGGCATGCCGACGTCCTTGGCGAGGCGCACCGTCATCATATTCTTCGAATGCTCGATGCCGTAACGGAGCGGATGCGCGCCGGTGCCGTGGCCGCCCTCGAAATTCTCGGGCGTCCAATAGCTGCCGTCCGCCTGCTGGATCGAGATCGGCTCGTCGAGGATCGAGGAGGACGGCGTATAGCCATTGTCGAGCGCGGTGGCGTAGACGAAAGGCTTGAAGGCGGAGCCCGGCTGGCGCAGCGCCTGCGTCGCGCGATTGAACTCCGACTGGTCGAAGGAGAAGCCGCCGACCATGGAGAAGACGCGGCCCGTATAGGGGTCCATCGCCACCATCGCGCCCGAAATGTCGGGGATCTGCCGCAGGCGGAACTGACCGGGCCGTCCCGCGAGCGGCTCGACATAGATCACGTCGCCAGGGGTGAAAGCCGTTTTCGGCGCGCGGCCGGTCCAGCGCATGCCTTCGGCGGTCAGGAGCCCGGTCTCGCGTTCGCGCGCCACCTCGCCCGATTTCTCGCGACCGGGCTGCAGGCCGATGCGGGCGCCGTCGCCGCTTACGTTGAGCACGACGGCGAGCCGCCACGGCTTCACGTCGCCGAGCGCGGGAATGGCGGCGAGCGTCACGCCCCAGTCGGAGGCGATGTCGATATGGTTCATCGGGCCGCGGAAGCCATGCGCCTCGTCGAAACGCACGAGGCCGTCGGCGAGCGCCTTGCGGGTGAGCGCCTGCATTTTCGGATCGAGCGTCGTGCGCACCGAGAGCCCGCCCTCATAGAGCTTCTTCTCGCTATATTGCTCGAGCAATTGCCGGCGCACTTCCTCGGCGAAATAGCCCGCGACGTAGGTATTGGGCGAGAGCACGCGCGGATTGACGCCGAGCGGCTCGGCCTTCGCCTTCGCGCCTTCGTCGGGCGTCACATAGCCGTCGGCGATCAGGCGATCGATGACATAGTTGCGGCGCTCCATCGCGCGTTCGCGATTCTGGAAAGGATGATAATTGCTCGGCGCCTTGGGCAGGGCGGCGAGATAGGCGGCTTCGGCGAGCGTCAGCTCGTTGACGGATTTGTTGAAATAGTTGAGCGCCGCGGAGGCGACGCCATAATTTCCGAGGCCGAGATAAATCTCGTTGAGATAGAGTTCGAGAATCTTGTCCTTGGGATAGGTCGCCTCGATGCGAAAGGCGACGAGCGCCTCGCGAATCTTCCTGTCGATCGAGCGTTCATTGCCGACGAGAAAGTTCTTGGCGACCTGCTGCGTGATGGTCGAGGCGCCCTGCACATGGCGCCCGCCCTGCGCGAGCACGGTCACGGCGCGCATCACGCCTTCGGGATCGACGCCGGCGTGGTTGTAGAAATTCTTGTCTTCCGCCGAAATGAAGGCCTGCTTGACGAGATCGGGAATCGCGGAGCTCGGCAAGAACAGCCGGCGTTCGCGGGAATATTCGGCGAGAATGGAGCCGTCGCCGGCATGGAGCCGCGTCGTCACCGGCGGCTCGTAATCCCGCAATTGCGCCGTGTCGGGCAGATCTTTCGAGTAATAGTAGATCAATCCCGCCGCGGCGACGGCGCCGATGAGAAACAGAATCGCGCCGGTCGCGAAAACGAAGCCCAGAAATCTCGCGAAAAGTCGCATGAAACGTCACCTTTGAGCCGGTCGGCGCGTCGGCGCCCACCCCTTGTTTATCCTAATCGCCGAGAGCGTCCGCGTTACATTTTCGAGAGCCTTCGGCGGCGCGCGTGACGCGGGACGACGGCCGGCGCCGCGCGAATCGTCTTTTTCAGCCCATGGATATGGTGAGCGATCGCATGTTTGTCGCCCCTTAAGCTTCAGCGCCATGAGCGCCCGTGGATCGAGCGGCTTGCGGAGGCCCTTCCATAGGCGCCCCCCGCCGAGTTTCGCTTCTCATTGCGAAATTCCCGCAAAGACGGGGAAATTTGGCGGCCCGGCGCGCCGCCGCGCTATGCGCCGCAAGCGTTCATTTGCCGTTCTTTTGTGTTTTATTGTGGGCGCGCCGCGGAAATCGGCGCGGCGGGGGGGACGCGCGCCTCCCGTCCTCGCGCGTTGAAGAAGGCGTCGATCGCCTCGGCGGTCTTTTGCGCGGCGTGGTCGCGCCATTCGGGCGAGGTAAGGCGGGAGAGGTCCCTCTCGCTCGACAGATAGCCGAGCTCCAGCAGCACCGAGGGCACGTCAAAGGCCTTCAGCACCACGAAACCCGCGGCCCGGCGCGGATTTTTGTTCAGGCTTCCGGCTTCCTTCCAGAAGGCGATGAGCGACTGCGAGAATTGGCGGCTGTAGGCGCTGGTCTCGCGCCGCGTCAGTTCGAAAAGAATGTCGCCGACTTCTTCGGCCTCCGCCTTGCTTTCGAGGCCCGCGGCCTGATCGGCGAGATTTTCCTTTTCGGCGATATGCGCGGCCTCAGCGTCCGACGCCTTGGCGGAGACGGTATAGACGGTCGCGCCCTCGACATGCGGCTCGGCGAGCGTGTCGGCGTGGACCGAAAGGAACAGCGAGGCGTTGTTGGCGCGGGCGATGCGCACCCGCTCATTGAGCGGCAGAAATACGTCTTGGGTGCGGGTGAGCACCACTCGCATCCGTCCTCCGGCCTCGATTTTCTCCTGGAGCGTCCGGGCGAAGTCGAAGACGACATTTTTTTCGAGGACGCCCGTGCGGCTGGTCGCGCCCATGTCGACGCCGCCATGGCCGGGGTCGATCACGACCACCGGCTTGTCTGTCGGCTCAGGGGGCGCGGCGGCCGCGGGCTTTTGCGGCTCGGCCGCGACGGCGCGGGCATATTCGGCCGCCGCCGCGGCGAAGCCGGCGGCGTCGGTCGGCGCAAGCTCGACGACGAGGCGCGCGCCATTCTCCGCCGGCTGGCTTTCGGCTTTGACAATCCTTGCGGGGCCGGCGAGGTCGATCACTACGCGCGAGCGCCCCGGCGCGAAAAGGCCATATCTAAATGATTTTATCAGCTTGTCTTTGGTGTTCTGGCCGGCGCGGGCGTCCATTCGGAAAGCCGTTTCCGGCAGATCGACGATGATGCGGGGCGGATTGGCGACCGGATGGGCGGTCGCCGGGGCCGGTCCCGTGAGGTCGAAAACGAGCCGCGCGCCTTGGGGCAGGCTTTCGATTCGGGCGGCGCGCGCCGAAATCTCCGCGCGCTGAGAACTTTTTGAATCGACGGCGTTACCTGCGTTTGGGCGATTCTGCGCAAATGCTGCCTGGTCGAGGGCGGGCGCAAGCCAGGCGAGCGCCGCCGCCAGCGCCCAAATGATCGGCGCCCCGACATTCCGCCTATTTTTTTGGCCTGATCCCGCCATTCGGCCTCAATCTCCGCAATTCGACATAATGCGCAAGGCGAAAGAATGTTGTAAGAATGTTCGTTAACGAAGGGTTAGCCTCTATTTGGGGCGGGCGCCAGCGGCGAGCGTCAGGCTTTCTCCAAATAGTTTTGTCAAATATACGACGAATGGCGGAGGCGGCGCTTGCGCCGCCGAGCAACGGCCGATATTAAGAAAGGGTGCTGTGGAATTCCCAGCGCCTTAATGGCCGCGGGACGCGGCCGCCAAGTTAGGCCAGCGGATTTCCCGGACAGTTGACGTCTCTCGTCGCGCCGCCTTGCGCAGGCTGCGACGTTTGGTTTGCCGCCTTCGGGCGTCGCGAAAGGTTTTTTGACGATCTCATGGCAAGGACCATGACAGGCGCGAAAGCGAGCGGTCATGTCGGGCGGTTCCTCCGCGCGACGGGGCGTCGCGTCTTGCGCAGCTTAGTCTCTTGGCCTCGGTTCGGTCGTCATCTCTCAAGGAGAAGCGGCGAAACGCTTTTCCGTCCCGTTGATCTGTCCGCCGGTCCTTGGGCCGGCCAGCGTCTCGCAGGCCGCAGGCCTTTCTCCTATATTCAATCAAACAGCGTTCGCGCCATCAGTTTGCGCCAAAATGCGGTCGCCGCGTCCCAAAGGGGACTGCGGCAGGCGCCGCGGGCGTCGATGCGCGCGACGCGGCAAAGAGTCCCCCATGGCCAACAAAATGCTCATCGACGCCTCCCACCCGGAGGAAACCCGCGTAGTGGTGCTGCGCGGTAATCGCGTTCAGGAATTCGACTTCGAGGCCGCAGACAAGAAGCCGCTACGCGGCAATATCTATCTGGCGAAAGTGACGCGGGTGGAGCCGTCTCTGCAGGCCGCCTTCGTCGATTATGGCGGCAATCGTCACGGCTTCCTCGCCTTCGCCGAAATCCACCCCGACTACTACCAAATCCCTGTCGCCGACCGGCAGGCGCTGCTCGAGGAAGAGAGCCGCGCCCATCATGAGGCGGAGGAAGAGGAGCATCGCTCGCATGGCCGCGGCCGCCGCTCGCGTCGCCGTCAGCATGAGGGCGCGGAGAAGCGCGCGCGCGTCGACGAGGCGGTCACCGGCGAAGCGGCGGAATTCGAGATTGAAGGCCCGATCGTCGAGGATCAGGCCGAGACGGCTTTCGCGGAAGGCGAGGCGGCGGCTCTGGAGCCGGCCGTCGAAGCCGAAACTGGCGAAGCCGTCGAAGCGGCGTCCGGCGAGACTGCCGAGACCGCGCCCGTCGAGGTTTTCGAAGCGGCTGAGCTTTCCATCGAAGCCGAGACCGCCGCCGAGCCGCCGCCCAACGCCGAAGCGGTCGCGGCCGAGCCGGCCATCGCGCCCGAGCATGAGGCGATTTCCGTCGATCCCTCCGGCTTCGGTCTCGTTGAAACGGGCGAGGCCGAAGAGTTTTCGGCGGAGAGCCCGGAGCCCGATCACGAATTGAAAGCGCGCCGCCAGGACGAGCGCGACGAGGCGCGCGAACGCGCCCGCGAAGATTCCGAAGAGGAAGAGGCCGAAGAGGAACGGGCCGAAGTCCAGGCGCGCCGCGACCAGCCCGTCGACGAAGAGCCTGAGGAAGACGAGCAGGACGACGAGGAAGACCACGTCGAACACATCGGCGGCGACGCCATGGACGAGGCGCCGTATCGGGCGCCGCGCGCGCGCCGCCAATATAAGATTCAGGAAGTCATCAAGCGCCGCCAGGTGCTGCTCGTGCAGGTCGTCAAGGAAGAGCGCGGCAATAAGGGCGCGGCGCTCACCACCTATCTCTCGCTCGCCGGCCGCTATTCGGTGCTGATGCCCAACACCGCGCGCGGCGGCGGCATTTCCCGCAAGATCACCGACGGCGCGGACCGCAAGCGCCTCAAGGAAATCGTTCACGACCTCGAAGTGCCGGAGGGCATGGGCGTCATCCTGCGCACCGCCGGCGCGACCCGCACCAAGCAGGAGGTCAAGCGCGACTTCGAATATTTGCTGCGCCTGTGGGAGAGCGTGCGCGAATTGACGCTGCGCTCGTCAGCGCCGACCCTCGTTTACGAGGAAGGCTCGCTCATCAAGCGCGCCATCCGCGATCTCTACGGCCGCGACGTGGAGGAAGTGGTCGTCTCCGGCGACGACGCCTATCGCGAGGCGAAAGACTTCATGCGCATGCTCATGCCGAGCCATGCGAAAAACGTGCGCCAGCATCGCGAACCCTATCCGATCTTCGCCGAAGCCGGCGTCGAGGCGCAGCTCGACGCGATGTTCTCCAATCACGTCACGCTGAAATCGGGCGGCTATCTCGTCATCAATCAGACCGAGGCGCTGGTCGCGATCGACGTGAACTCCGGGCGCTCGACGCGCGAGCACAATATCGAAGACACGGCGCTGCGCACCAATCTCGAAGCGGCGGACGAAGTCGCGCGCCAGTTGCGCCTGCGCGATCTCGCCGGCCTCATCGTCGTCGATTTCATCGACATGGAGGAGAGTCGCAACAATCGCTCCGTCGAGCGGCGTCTGAAGGACGCGCTGAAGAATGACCGCGCCCGCATTCAGGTCGGCCGCATTTCGCATTTCGGCCTTCTGGAAATGTCGCGCCAGCGCATCCGCGCCGGCGTCGTCGAGGGCTCCACCGTGCCCTGTCCGCATTGCGCCGGCGCCGGCCATGTGCGCTCCACCGCCTCCATCGCGCTGCATGTGCTGCGCGTGCTCGAAGAGGCGCTGGTGAAAAGCGCGGCGCATGACGTGACGCTGCGCACGCGCGCCGTGGTCGCGCTCTATATCCTCAACCAGAAGCGATCGCATTTGCAGGCGCTGGAGCGCCGCTTCGGCGTCCATATCACGGTCGCCGCCGACGACACGCTGACCGGCGCCACTTATCACTCGCTGGAGCGCGGCGAACTCGCGGCGGGCGTGCGGGTCGAGCAAAGGAACGCGCCCTTGCGGGTCGATTCCGTGCGCGCCGAGCCTTTGGAGGAAGAGGCGCTCGAAGAAGCGATCGCCGAGGACCTCGAAGAGGAGGGCGAGGAAGAAAAAGCCGTCGAGCCGCGTCGCGACGAGCGCGGCGGACGCGCGCGTTTCGCGGCGGAAGAAGGAGAAGAGGGCGCAGGGCGCGGACGCCGACGCCGGCGTCGTCGCGGTCGGGGCGGCGGCCAAGATCGCGATCAAGCCGGCGACCAGATCGCGCCGGGCGCCGAGCAGCCTTCGGACGAGGGCCTTGCATTGATGGCGGCGATCGAAGGCGCGCCCGCGCCGAGCGAA